>NZ_JADPPY010000024.1:0-53462 GCF_018340035.1 Cobetia sp. MC34 | reverse complement strand
CTAGACGATGCTACACCTGATGAAGTGTACTTCTCTCAACCACTGATCCAGGCGGCCTGACGCCGATGATGACCTGATCCGAGCTTAGACGACCCGTCAGGTGGTCCAAAGGATGGGGTCCACTTCAGATGATGTTCGACAACACCCGCGTGCTGCATGGCCGTACGGCGTTCGACACCAATGAGGGGCACCGCCACCTGCAGGGCTGCTACATGGATAGCGATGGCCCGCGTGAGCGCTTCGCCACGACCCTGATGCGTCAGCGTCAGCAGCAGGCACAACAAGAAAACCGTGAGGAAATGGCGTAATGGATCAGGTTTCATTCACCCAGATGAAGGACGGCACCGCAGAAGACTATGCGTTGCTCGAGCGTCTTGAAGATCAGTTCAATGAAGGGCTGGTGGAGCGTCTCAAGCTTGCCCTGCGCAAGCTCGATGATGGCCTGAGTGGCTACAAGGTCAGCCGTCTGGAGCATTCCCTGCAGTCAGCGGCACGCGCCGAGGCCGATGGCGCCGATGACGACCTGGTCGTCGCCACCCTGCTGCATGATCTCGGCGATGAGCTGGCGCCCTACAATCACTCGCAGCTGGCCGCCGCCATCATTCGCCCGTACGTGCGTGCCGAAGTGACCTGGATCATCCATCACCATGGCCTGTTCCAGAAGTTCTACTACGGTCACTTCTACGGCGAGGACCGCAACGAGCGCGAGATCTACAAGGACCACCCCTGGTATCAGAAGTGCGTGGATTTCTGCGAGCGTTATGATCAAGCGGCCTTCGATCCCGACTACCCGACCCCGCCGCTGGAGCATTTCGAACCGGCACTGCGTCGCGTCTTCGCGCGCAAGCCCTTCGATCCGGACGTGATCGGCGAAGAGCCGGCCGGCGGTTTCGACAGCCGCGTCTGAGTATGTGAAGGCGGGTGCGTGAAACGCGCCGGACCTGCTCGGCTCCCCCGCTTGACCATTGCCCCCACTGGCCCGCCCAGTGGGGGCAATCTGGTTTGTGGGCGTTGCGTTGAGTGCTTCACGTCAACAAGGGGTTGAACCTCGCCACTCAACCTTCATCATCATTGGCTAACGTCAACGTCAATGAAGGCGGTGCCGGTACGGCCGTCTTTCCCTCGCGGATCATCCCCCCTTCCCCAACCCGACAGGCAGACGCATGGAACATCTCTTCATCTACGGTCCACTGGGCCCCGGCGGCCTCAACGAACATGTCATCGCCAATATCGATGGCGAATGGAGCTCGGCCTATCTACGCGGCCGACTGGAAAACACCGATCACGGCGATGAGCACAACTTCCCGGGGCTGGTCGTCGACAACACGGGCCAGGTGATACGCGGCCACGTGTTCTCCTCGGCGCATTTGCCCGAGCATTGGGATGCTCTCGATGACTTCGAGGGCCCCATCTATCAGCGCACCGTCACTACCGTCATTCTCGATGACAATCGTGAACTCGAGGCCTATGTCTACGCCCTGCCGCAGTGAGACTCACGCGCGGTACGGATAGCGATTGCTGACTCGTGGCAAGAGATGGATGGATCGTGGCTAGTGATGGATTGATCGTGGCAAGTGATGAATGACGGCCCGCCGCCTTGCGCCCGGATGGAGTAACATTGCCCTTCGGGCGATGCATGCCCAGTCAGCGCCAGCGTCCTCATTCATGCATCACAAGGGAGATTCCTCATGCAGCTTGAAGGTTCCTGCCACTGCAAGGCCGTCACATTCCAGCTCGAATCGCCGCACCCCTATCCGTATCAGCGCTGTTATTGCTCGATCTGTCGCAAGACGGCGGGCAGCGGTGGCTACGCGATCAATCTGGCGGGCGATGCCAACACCCTGAAGGTGGAAGGCCGGGACAATCTCTCCATCTATCACGCGGTGACTGACGGGGTCGAAAGTCCGGCGGAACGGCACTTCTGCAAGCGCTGCGGCAGTGCGCTGTGGCTCTACGATGCCCGTTGGCCGGAGCTGATCCATCCTCAGGCAGGGGCGATCGACACCCCGCTGCCCGTGCCGCCGGAGCATGTCCACATCATGCTCGACAGCAAGGCCAACTGGGTGGAAGTCGCGCACGAAGCGCGTGATGCTCATCACGCCGAGTATCCTGAAGAGAGCATTGCCGCCTGGCATGCGCGGATTGCCGAGCGCGACACCGACTGATATCGGCGGCGCGTCAATCAGGACCAGCAACTCCTCGATCAGGATCCGATGCGACGCTGGTCAGGATCCGTTGCGACCTCATGGCCTGATCCGCCGGGCTGAGCGTTGATGTCATTCGCTGGGTCGCGTATAAGTGCCGCCTATACAAGGCGGCACTCCTGTTTGTATCCGGTGATCCTTGGCTGATGCCTTCTCATGTCTTATCCAGGCAATCTCCCGAGCCATCAGCCAGGCCATCATCCAGGCCAAAACAGTACGACAGGAGCGCCGCGACAGCGCATCACAGTGAGGACTCTCGTGCCGGCCCGAAAGACAAGCTCCCCAGCGCCGCTGGAAAGCGCAAGCCCTCTGGATGACCTGCCCTCCCTGCGCGGGCTGGTCGCCTTTGACGTGACGGTCCGCCTGGGGTCGATGACGGCCGCCGCCAGTGAGCTGGATACCACCCAGCCCACCATCTCCCAGCGCATCCGCGCGCTGGAGGAGCACCTGGGCCATCCGCTGTTCGATCGCCAGGGCGGCCGGCTGATCCTCAACCATTACGGCGAGAGCTTCCATGCCGAACTGGCAGGCGGACTTGGCAAGGTATGCAGCGCCGTCACGGAAGCACGTCGCAAGGTGCACAAGCCGACGCCGCGCATCACCATCGCCGCGGGCGCCGGTTTCGCGCATGTCTGGCTGCGCCCACGCCTGGAGCGGCTGGAACAGGACTTTCCCGACTGTCACTTCACGCTGCTGCCGATCGATCGCGATGAAGACCCGCAGATGCAGCAGGCCGACATTGCGATCCGCTTCGGCCCGCCGCTGACGGGCGATCATCGCGATACGCTGGTGGTCGCGGAGCGCGCCTTCCCGGTCTGCTCCCCGGACTACGCCCAGCGTCATGGGCTCGAGAAGGGGCTGGATGCCGAAGCGCTGTCGCGCATCACCCTGCTGCATCTGGACATGCGCGATACCCGCTGGCTGGACTGGGCCACCTGGTGTCGCCACGCGGGGCTGCCGGTGCCGCGCCTCGACAAGGCCTTCCCCTACAACAACTTTCCGCTGACGCTCAATGCTGCCGTCAATCATCAGGGCGTCGCGCTGGGCTGGAGCCACGTCATCCAGGACCTGCTCGACAACGGCTCGCTGATCGCCCTGACGCCGCATATCTCGCGGGACCGCCACGGCTATCGCATGAGTGTCCGCCATCCCAACAGTGCCGTGATCCAACCGATCACCCGCTGGCTGACACGCGAATTTTCCGGCCTCGAGATTCCGGGGCCTACCTCAAGGCAGCCGTGAACGGCCGCAAGCCCTCGCTCCGTCCGGCGCGCGCCGCCGAGACAGGCTTCTCCCCCGACGAACGACAGAGACTCCCATGCAGCATCTATTCATCTACGGCACCCTCGGCCCGGGCGGCCCCAACGAACACGTCATGCTCGACATTGGCGGCAGCTGGACTCCCGGCACCCTCAAGGGCCGCCTGGAGGCAGCTGGCTGGGGGGCTGAGATGGGCTTTCCGGGGCTGAGACTGGATGAGGCGGGCGACACCATCCGCGGTCACGTCTTCTCCTCCGACAACCTGGCCGATCACTGGCAGGCGCTGGATGATTTCGAAGGCAGCGAATACCTTCGCCAGCCGGCCACGATCACGCTGGAAGATGGCAGCACCCTGACGGCACAGGTCTATGCGCTGAGCCAGCCGTAAGCTGCTCCATGAACTGTTTCATGAACTGTTCCATAAGCTGATCAGTGCGCTGATGCCCGGCGTCGATGCCTGAGTGTCGAGGTCTGAGCGCTGATGCCCGGCGTCGAGGTCTGAGCGCCGATGCCTGAGCGCCGAGGTCTGAGCGTCAATGCCTCGGCGCGCTACAGCGCCACCTTCAGATACTCCAACACCCGTCTGGCGCGCGCCGAGAGCGGCCATTCCGCTCGCGTGAGCAACCATAGGGTATCGACCACCTCCGTGCTGCCCTCAGGCGGTGGCACCACCCGGATGGCCTGATGATCAGGGAAGGCCTCGCGGGCATGGCGCGGCACGACGCTGAAGCCCAACCCACGGGCGACCGGCTCCAGAATCAGGCTGATCTGGTTGGTGGAGCCACTGCGCGGCAGTGAGCTGATGCCCGGATTGCCCGGGAAGCGCCGACTCAACAGGCGCGAGGCCATGTCCTGACCATCCGGGTGGTCGATGAAGCCCAATGTCTCGAGATCCCCCCAGTCATGGATCTCGACTCCCGCCGGCACCACCAGCTCAAGGGGCTCACGCGCCCACTCCGTCACGCTCAGGCGCGGGTCATCCGGCTTGAGCGTGACGGGTCAGGCGCTGCTCGGCGGTTTCCATCTCACGCGCGAAATCCAGCAGTGCATGGCCGGCCGGCGTCAGTTCGATCTTGCGCGGATGACGGATCAACAGCGTGCCAAGTCGGGTTTCCAGCTGGCGCACATGCTGACTGACAGCGGCCTGGGTCAGATCGAGCCGCTCCGCGGTACGCGTGAAGTTGCCGACACTCACCAGGGTGCGAAAGGTGCGTAGCCATTGGGGTTGCAGCATTCAAGCTCCTGGGGGCTGGAAGAATCAGGGGGCAGAGTCAGTGGACAGAATCAGGATGGCAGCGTCAGAGGAGGAGCATCAGCAAGACTGCGACGGAGAACCCCCACCGCAATAAGAAAGTCTTATCATTATCATAACAGCTACGTAGTTTTCATTATTGCTCATGACGCCCAAGATGGCTTCCAACGTCACGCAGGCAGTGACCGAGCCATTTCCTTCACGACTCACATATCGAGGTGACTCATGAGCAACGAAAAGAACACACCGTATCCGCGTACCTTCTCCCACATCGGCCTGTCCGTCGGTGATGTGGAAGCCGCGGTCAAGTTCTACACCGAGGTGCTGGGCTGGTACGTGGTGATGGAGCCGACCACCATCACCGAAGATGACTCCGCCATCGGCGTGATGTGCAGCGATGTCTTCGGTCCGGGCTGGGGCAGCTTCCGCATCGCCCACCTGTCCACCGGCGACCGTATCGGTGTCGAGATCTTCGAATTCCCGAACCACGAGACGCCGGAAAACAACTTCGAGTACTGGAAGACCGGCATCTTCCACTTCTGCGTCCAGGACCCGGACGTCGAAGGTCTGGCCGAGCGCATCGTCGCCGCCGGCGGCAAGCAGCGCATGCCGGTACGCGAGTACTTCCCGGGTGAGAAGCCGTTCCGCATGGTCTACATGGAAGACCCGTTCGGCAACATCCTCGAGGTCTATAGCCACAGCTATGAAATGACCTACGCCGCCGGTGCCTACCAGAACTGAGCACGGCCGCAGACGTCAGATACAGCAAGGCCCCGCCATGGCGGGGCCTTGCTGTATCTGACATTCATGCTCGAGACATCCCGACAGGAACCTCGAGAGCAACACACGATGACTTTCGTTGGGCGAGCTCACTAAAAGCCCACCCGCTCACGCCTCAGTGGATGACGGGCATGCTGCGCACACGACGGTAAAGACTCTGACTGGCGAGTTCCGGACTGAGCAAGGCAATCCGTGCCTTCTGCACTGCAAGCTCACGTTGCAACAACGACCAGGTGCCGATGAACTCGGCACACTCACCACAGTGCACCAGGTAATCGTCAGAGCGCTCATGATATTGATAATCCATGCTCAGGCAGTTACATACCGGGCAGGACAGAACGGCGTTGGCTTTCTCATCCATGATTCGATTCCCTGGAGCCACACTGATTGAATTCACGGCAATGATCACACGCGTTCAGGTAACCATTACGGGTGTGAACATCCCTCATACTGTGCAAAACCCGCTGAACTCACACTATCCATGATGTGATATCTGTACAACTCTCTCTTGTGGGCGACATTTCTCGAAACGTTAACCAGTGGTAACTTGCTGGCGTGTTCAGCACGTTGATCTCATCGCGACTCGCCAGTCACCATGACCGCGACGAACATCCCGATAGCAAATCACTTCTCCATGATTACACAGCGATACGCAAGACTACATTCGCTGACCGATGGCGAGCCGGCTTCAGACTCGCGAAACCATCAAGCGCGCACACCCTGTAGGCTCTGTCGCCAAACGGGCATGAAAAACCCACCCTGGAGGGTGGGTTTTACGTGAATTCCTTCGGCTGTCACCGCCAGCAGATCATTTCATCTTGCGCGCCGAATCATTCTGCTCGATACGGGTCAGTAGCCTGTCAAAGACGCCAGTCGCCAACAGCACAAAGGTGACGGCCAAGCCAAGCCCCATCCAGATAGCGATATTGCTCATTGTCCCTTACCCCTGCTGTTTTCTTGGTTTTTTCAGCCCTTCTGCGACGCAATATGGCGTAAATTCAATATTTGTACAACATTTGATCATGAAAATATCGACCGCCGTCTGGCGCTGAGACTGCCGGTGCCATTCCAGACCTCTGACCGGCGTCATCACACTGCCAACGGCCATGATTTGAGCAATCGCTCAACAACGGGTAGTCTTGAGTCATGAAGAAAGTGACGCGGGCTTGCCAGCGCTGATTCCTTGGCGCTGATCCGCTGGCACTGACCCCCTGACGCTCCCCGTCGGCCTGCTACCTCGCTTCGCGTCCACTGCATGTCTGAAATATCACCCCAGGAGTCATCATGTCTGACACGACCTTTCCCGACGTACTGGTATTCGACGTCAACGAGACACTGCTCGACATCACCACTCTCTCGCCGTTGTTCTCACGCGTGTTCGGTGATGAAAGCGTGTTGCGCGAATGGTTCGCACAGCTGGTGCTGTACTCGCAGACCATGACGCTCTCACAACGCTACACCCCCTTCGGTGCGCTCGGCGTGGGCGCCCTCAAGATGGTCGCCGACATCCATCAGGTCAGACTCGCGGATGACGATATCGAGGAGCTCAAGTCGCGCATGGCCGAGATGCCGGCCCATCCCGATGTCGCCCCGGCGCTTGAGCGCCTCAAGCAGGCCGGTTTCCGTCTGGTGACGCTGACCAATTCCCCCGCAGGCGCCTCCCCGACGCCGCTGGAGAAGGCCGGTATCAGCGAGGCCTTCGAGCAGCACTTCAGCGTCGACAGCGTCAAGCAGTTCAAGCCGGCGCCGGCCACCTATCAGCATGTCGCCGAGCAGCTCGAGGTCGAACTGGGCGACATGTGCATGATCGCCTGCCATGTGTGGGACACCATCGGTGCCCAGGCCGCCGGCATGCAGGGCGCCCTGCTGACGCGCCCGCACAATGCCGTGCTGCCCGCCGAGAATGTGCCGGCCCCGGACTTCATCGCCGCGGAGCTGATGACCCTGGCGGACCAGCTGATCGCGGCCAGAGAGGCCTGAGCGAGCCCTGGCCTCTGAGCTCTCTTTCTAGACTCTCTTTCTAGACTCTCTTTCCAAACTCTCTTTCCAAGCTCAGTTTCTCAGCTCTGTCTCTGAGTGCTGCCTCGTAAATAAACACCGCTCGCCCATTCGGGTGAGCGGCGTTGCTGTGCCTGCCTTCCTGTTCGCCCTCTCCACCATCTCGCCGTTCGATCAGCCGCCGCACATGGCAGCCTTGCTGCCTTGGCGGGACGCCCTCACTTGAGTGAACGGAAGGCCTTGAGCATCTCGTCACGGGTCGCCTGCAGCGCGGCCTGAATCTCCGCCCTGCGCTCGCTGATGCGCCACGAGGGGCCGACCACGGACACGGAGTAATGGCCCTGGCTGGTCTCCAGGCCGATTCCGATCGCGCCAACTCCCTGCATATGCTCGTCCTCATCATGGCCGATGCCGGTGCGACGCACCTCGGCTAGTTGCGTCAGCAGTGCCGGCATCGCAAGGGTGTTGTTCGTGTAGGCCGTGAGATCCGTCCCCAGCAGGCGCTCCACCTTCTCGTCCTCGAGATGCGAGAGCAGCACCTTGCCGCTGGCTGTCGCATGCAATGACAGGAAGTTGCCGGCCATCGGCGATACCCGCAGCGGCAGCGGCGACAACACCGAGTGCAGTATCAGCAGCTCGTTGCCGCTCAGACTGCAGAGCACCACCGTTTCCTCGGTGGTGCCGCTCAACGCCTCCAGAAACGACTTGGCATGCGTGGTGATATCGAGCTGGCTATGGCGCGCCAGCCGCATCAGCGCAGAGCCGAGCCGTATCCCGCCATGGCCGTGGATTTCCAGCAGGTCTTCCTGGGCCAGCGCATCGACCAGCCGCTTGACGGTCGAGCGCGGCAGATCATTGCTGGCGGCGATCTCCCCCAGGCTCATGCCCTGCTCACTGCCTTCCAGACTCTTGAGAATCGCCGCCACCCTGGCCACGACCTGCACGCCACTACCTTCTCTTGTGGACACAGACACAACTCCTTAACAAGCTAACTACATGCCTAACGAAACCACCAAGTGGTACAGTGTACCGTATAACGATACACCCAAGGTATCTAGCGCTTCACCTCAAAACGGGAACTCTACAGTGGCCGCTCCTCAACCCTTCAATCTACGACTCGCACTCGGTCTTGTGGGCATTCTGCTCGCATCACTGATGTCCGGTGTGGGAGAGCGTGTCACGCAGACCGTCCTGACGGATGTGATCGGACACTTCGACTTCTCCCACGATGAGGGCAGCTGGCTGACCACCATCTACAGCGCGGCGGAAGTCTCGATGATGCTGCTCGCCGGCTGGCTGGCCGTCACCTTCAGCCTGCGCCGCTTCGCGATCGGTGCCTGCCTGTCACTGGCCCTGTTCTCATTGCTGGTGCCCCTGGCCGATAGCTTCCCGCTGATGGCGGGACTGCGCGTGGCCCAGGGCCTGGCCTCCGGCAGCATCCTGCCGCTGTTGATGATGTCGGCGCTGCGCTTCCTGCCGTGGCACAGCAAGCTCTATGGCCTGTCGGCCTATGCGATGACGGCCACCTTCGGCCCTTATCTGTCGGCACCGCTGGCCGCTCTCTATGGCGACCTGGGCGACTGGAATCTGGTGTTCTGGGAAACCGCGCCGGTATGCCTTCTCGCCGCCGCACTGGTCTCCTGGGGCCTGCCGCAGGACCCGCTCAAGCTGGAACGCTGCAAGCAGTTCGACTGGCTCGGTGCCTTGCTGGGCGTCACCGCCCTGTGCGCGCTGGTCGCCGGCATGACCCAGGGTGAGCGACTCGACTGGGGCAACTCGCCGTTGATCGTCGCCCTGCTGGCCACGGGCGGGCTGGTCTTCGTGACCTTCCTGATCCATGAGTGGTTCCACCCCATGCCGCTCTACAAGCTGCAGCTGCTGGCACGCCGCAACTTTGCCTTCGGCATCATCACCCTGTGTACCTTCATGTTCCTGACCCTGGCCGCCGGCACCATTCCCGCCGCCTTCCTGGGGGAAGTGCAGGGCTATCGCCCCATGCAGCTGTTCCCGGTCATGTTGACCATGGCCCTGCCGCAGCTGCTGCTGGCACCGCTGGTGGCGACACTGATCAACCGCAAGAGCGTCGATAGCCGCTACGTGATGGCCACGGGCCTGGTGTTGATCCTGATCAGCTGCCTGCTGGGCTCGCAGCTCACCAGCGACTGGAATCGCGACAACTTCTATCTCATCGAGGTGCTCAACACCCTGGGCCAGCCGATGGTGGTGGTACCGCTGCTGATGAATGCCACCGGGGCGCTCAGCCCGCTGGAAGGGCCGTTCGCCACCGCGATGGTCAACTCGCTGCGCGCCCTGTTCACGGTGGTGGCCTCCACGGTCTACGGAAGCTTCCTCGTCACGCGTGAAGCCCTGCACACCACCCGCCTGGGCGAGGCACTCGGCCTGCAGGGCAATCAGCCCGCCGGACTCATCTAGGTCGATGCGGCAAGCGATATCACCACGCGCATCTCCGAGCAGGCCTCCGTGATGAGCTATGCGGATGCCTACCTCGCCATCATCCCCTTCGTGGTGGCGCTGCTGATACTGGTCATGGTGCTGCCTATCCGCCCCAACCGGCGCCGGCACCGGCACCTCAACCAGAGCCAGCACAGCGCTCTCAGGCTCAGCCCTCTCAAGCACACCCCTCCGGGGCATAGACACAGACAAAGCCGGCGGCTGCCCGCCAGCCAGGATTCAGCCACTTCCCCCTTCTTCGACATAGACGACGAGATACGACACCGACATGAACAAGACACGTACCACCCTACTGTTGAGCGTTCTGGCGCTCCTGCTGGTCGCGACCTACGCGGGCCTCTACTGGAAGGGCCACGATGGCCGCGAAGCCACCAACAATGCCTATGTACGCGCCGATAGCGTGATGGTGACCACACGCGTCGCGGGCCAGATCGACAAGGTACTGGTGGAAGACAACGAAGTGGTCAAGGAAGGCCAGATCCTGGCCACGCTGGATGACCGCGATTACCAGGCCTCCCTGCACTCTGCCCAGGCCGATCTCGCCGCTCAGCAGGCAGCGGTCGGTGACCTGGATGCCAACATCGAGCGTCAGCACGCAGTCGTGCAGCAGTCAATCGCCGAAGTGAAATCCACCCAGGCCTCGCTGCGTTATGCGCGCAATGATGCCAAGCGTTACCGCAGCCTGCGCATGACCAACGCCGCCTCCCAGCAGGACAAGGAAAAGGCCGATGAACAGCAGGGCATCTGGGAAGCCAATCTCGTGCAGGCCCAGGCGGCTCAGCGCTCGGCGGAAAAGCAGATCGGCGTCCTTGAAGCCCAGCGCGTGGAAGCCCTGGCCGAGGTCGAACGCTCACGTGCAGCGCTCGAGCAGGCGGAACTGAACACCGGCTATACCGTCATTCGTGCGCCGAAGGACGGCATCGTCACCCAGCGCTCACTGCGTGTCGGCGCCTACGTGCAACCGGGTGATTCGCTGCTGGCCATCGTGCCGCACAAGGAAGCCTATGTCGTCGCCAATTATCTCGAGACCCAGATGGCCGAGATGGAGCCGGGCCAACCGGTCGAGATGACGCTGGATAGCCTGCCGGGCAAGACCTTCACTGGCCATGTCGACAGCATCGCACCGGCCTCCAGCAGCGCCTTCTCGGCCGTGGCCAGCGAGAACGCCACCGGCAACTTCACCAAGATCACCCAGCGCATGCCGGTCAAGATCGTGTTCGACCCGAACCAGCCCGACTTCGACAAGGTACGCATCGGCATGTCCGTGATCGCCCATGTCACGACCCAGCAGCCCTGAGCGACTTGCGACAGTCCTGAAACAGTCAAGAGAAGCGTCCCGGAGGACACGCCGCCCCGGGACGCCTCTGAAGAACGCCATCACGCCATCACTCGATCATCAACGGGATCAACACCATGAAAATTCGCGCCGCCGTCACCGCCACCCAAGGCCAGCCCTTCGACCTCAAGGACGTCGAACTGGCGTACCCCAAGGGAGACGAGATTCTGGTACGTGTCGTGGCCACCGGGGTCTGCCATACCGATGCCGCCGCACGCGACCTGGGCATCGCCCCCTATCCGATCGTGCTCGGCCATGAAGGCGCCGGCGTGGTCGAGCAGATCGGTGACAATGTCCGCGACATGGAAGTGGGCGACCATGTGGTGCTGTCCTTCGCGCACTGTGGTCATTGCAGCCACTGCCTGACCGGACACCCGACCGTCTGCGAGCGTGGCGGTGAGCTCAACTTCGGCGGTGTGATGGATGATGGCGGCAAGCGCCTGAGCTGTGACGGCCATGACGTCGCCACCTTCTTCGGCCAGTCGTCCTTCGCCACTCACGCCGTGGTCAGCGAGCGCAATGCCGTCAAGGTCGACAGCGATGTCGATCTCGCCCTGCTGGGTCCGCTGGGTTGCGGCATCCAGACTGGCGCCGGCACCATCCTCAATCGCCTCAAGCCGGGCTTCGGTGACAGTCTCGTCGTGTTCGGCTATGGTGCCGTGGGCCTGAGTGCCGTGATGGCGGCCAAAATCGCCGGCTGCAAGAACATCATCGCGGTCGACCTGCACGAGAGCCGTCTGGAGCTGGCCCATGAGCTGGGCGCGACCCACAGCGTCAACGGCAAGACCGAGGACCTGGTCGGCGAGATCAAGCGCATCACCGATGGCGGCAGCGAATTCTCCCTCGAGACCACCGGCGTGCCGATGCTGGTGCGCAGCTCCCTGCAGGTGCTGCGTCCGCTGGGCACCTCTGCCATCGTCGGCCTGACCCACGATGTGACCCTGGACGTGCACCACGACCTGATGGCGGAAGGCAAGTCGATGATCGGCGTGATCGAAGGCGACGCCGTGCCGCGCGTCTTCATCCCGCGCCTGGTCGGCTACTACAAGGAAGGCCGCTTCCCCTTCGACAAGCTGATCCAGATGTATGACTTCGATGACATCGAACAGGCCTTCGCGGATTCGAAATCAGGTCTGACCGTCAAGCCGGTGCTGCGCATCAGCTCGCTGTAATCAGCGCCTGCGCCACCTGGCCTGTACCGCAAAGCCCCCGTGCGTCACTGACGCACGGGGGCTTTCTTCGTTGGTCGGCACGACCTCAGTCAGCGCGCTCGCGCATTGCCTACGACTGACACAGCTGCCAGGCGTCGTGGTCGATATCCAGCATGGCGGCGACGGCGGCCGAGGCGATGACATGCGTCTGGCCACTGGCCTCGTCATGCACATTGAGGCCACCCTGCACCACCGTCACCTCGGCGCGCCCACGGGGAAGCTCGCGCGCCACCGCGTCCGTATCCACGGCGTCCGGCTCCTGGACCGCGATGGTGACCTCGACGCGCATCTGGTGGTGATCGATGCCGAGTGACTGGAACATCACGATGGAGGAATGATGCAGGGCATCATGCACCGCACGGCAGGCGGCCTTGGTGTAGTCCATGCCGTAGAGGTCATTGCCGGTGCCCATCTCGAGAATGATGCGTTGCTCGCTCATGCCTGACCTCCTGCCGACTGCCCGGGCGTGGAAGAAGTGGACGCCGCGCCGGCGGCCGCCATGTCGAATGACACGATGATGGCGACATTGGCGATCACGCTGACCCCGCTGCCATCCGGCTTGGCGACGTCCAGCCCGCCCTTGACCACGCGCACACTGGGCTGACCGTAGGGAAAGATGCCCAGCAGGGCGTCACTGTCGACCTTGTCGGGCTGCTGCACACCGATCTCGACCTCGATCAGCATCGCCTCCTTGGGGAAGCCGAAGGCGTCCGCCACGTTGAGCGAGTTGTGCCACAGGGCATCGCGGATGCCACGTGCCGCCGCCTCGGTGTAGTTCTGGCTGCGAATGGAGGTGCCCATGCCGAACTGGGTCACCATGCGTGTCTTGGCCACATTACCCCCTGATTTCCTGTCACGGAAAAGACGTACCACTCGCGCCGCCTATCAGCGCGGATGCTTGAAAAGCCCGATCACCCAACCTATCCCGCCCAGCAGCAGGGCGCCCTGCCAATCTCCCTGGAACAGCTCGATCAGCGCCAGGACGATCGCCACCAGCTGCGCACTGCGCACCGGGCTGACCGTCGCTGTGGGCTTGCGGTCATCCTGCTCTGACATGCGGCCTCCCGTCGCTGGCCCGATATCGTCATCAGGCGATGACAACGTCGCCCCATCGTTTCAGGAAAGCCTCAAGTAGAAAATACGACTTCCGTCCCCGAGCACCAGCAGGCACCAGCCCCGATCAGCTCATCGGGTCGTGTCAGGCGCCTCAAGCGCCAGCTGGCCCCAGAAGTGGCCGCTGCTGCGCGACAGCGTCGGGTCATTCATCAGGTAGCCAAAGGTGGCCATGGGGTCGAGATCGGCAAAGGTCTCGGGGTGCAACCAGCGCGCGATGGCCTCCAGCGCGACGATGGCATAGGGCCCCTGGTGGAAACCATGCCACAGCGCCATCACCCGGCCCTGCTTGACGGCATCCAGTGACTGCCAGCCGGGCAGTGTCTGCACCATACGCGCCAAGTCGTGCTGGATATCCTCACCCGAGATGCCGATGCCGGCGCGCAGGCCATCGCCCTTGGCCCACTGGCCGCCGGTATTGAGAATCGCCTCGGGCGGGTGTGCCAGCACCCACTCCTTGCTGAGGGTGGCACCGCTGACCGGCGCCAGTTCAGCGGCCAGATTGCGCCCGCCAGCCCGCGTGACCAGGTCCGCCACGCCGTTGTGCAGATTGGTACGACAGCAATCCACCTTCACGCCCGGTGCGATGTTGATCAGCACACGCGGCCGTTCGGTTATCGTTGCCAGACGTTCGTCAATCAGCGCCAGATGCGCCGCGATGGTGTCATCCACCTCGCGGGCACGCGCCTCGACACCGAGCACCTCGCCCAGCAGGCGCACGCTGACCGGAGCATCCTGCAACGGATGATGATTGAACTCGACATACAGATAGGGAGTGCCAACCTCGTCCAGCAGCGCCGCCAGCGGCGAGCCTTCGATACGTGAGCGCTGGGAGAGATCGAACAGCACCAGGTCCGGCGTCAGCGCCAGCAGGGCCTCGCCCTCGAGGCTCGGCGTCGAGGCGCGACTCAGCGCTGGCAGCGTGGCAAGTTGCGGCCAGCGCGCTTCGAGACGCGCGGTCATCGCCGGGTCAAATACCGCCAAGGGGTAGGCCCAGCCGACGATGCGCTCAAGCGGCGCATCCAATAGCGTCAACAGCGCATACAGCTGGCGCGGCTGGGCGAGGAAGATGCGCTGCGGTGAGGCCGCAAGCGTCACCTCGCGCCCGGCGAGATCCGTGACCTGGCGCGGAAAGCTGGCCCGGGTCTGCACCTTGGCGACCGGCTCGGCGGCATGGGCAAGGTTGCCCGGTGCGCTCGAGAAGGCGCCAGCGAAGACACTGGCGAGTGCCAGCAGGCAGGCACCTGCCAGTCTTCTGGGCTCGCTTCTGGGCTCAGTCTTGCGCACCGCCATCATCGTCTGGCTCCGGCATCGCGCGTGATATGGCCGATATCGGCGTGGGCCGAGTCGGCGACGCGGTCGGTGAGCACCACCGGATGGCCCAGCGAGCAGCTCTCGATACGCGCCTCGATGCCGTAGGCCTCGCGCAGATGCTCAGCGGTGATCACCTCACGCGGGGCTCCAGTGGCCAGCAGCCCGGAGGGCGCGAACAGGATGATCTGATCACAGAAACGCAGCGCCAGATTGATGTCATGCAGCGCGATCAGGCAGATGGCCTGCTGCTCCTGCACCACACCGCGCACGCCTTCGATCAAGGCCAGCTGCCAGCGCAGGTCCAGCGCACTGGTCGGCTCATCCAGCAGCAGCAGTTGTGGCTGGCGCACCAGCGCCTGGGCGAGACCGACCATCTGACGCTGGCCACCGGAGAGCGTGTCCATGCGCCGGAAGGCCAGCGAATGCAGCGACAGGCGCGCGAAGACCTGCTCGACCAGCGAATCCGTGGCCTCGCGGCTCAGTTCGGCACGCGCCGCGCGACAGGCACTGGCCACGGCTTCATAGGCGACCAGACTGGTCGGCTGCGGCAGCGTCTGCGGCAGGTAGCCGACATGACGCATGCGGTTTGCCCCGTGCAGCGACGACAGCGCAAGCTCGCCGAGGTGGATGTCGCCCTTGGCCGGACGCATGCCGGCAATCGCCTTGAGGAAGGTCGACTTGCCGACCGCATTCGGCCCGAGCACACCGACCAGTGAGCCCGCCGGCAGCGGTGGCAGGTCGAGTTGATCGAAGATCATGCGCCGCTGATAGCCGGTGGTCAGCTGCGAGATCTTCAAGGATGCTTGCGAATCAAAGACGTGATGGCTCATCCCTGCCCCCTGCGCTGTCCGAGCAGCAAGGCGAGGAAACAGGGGATACCGATCAACGAGGTCACGATCCCCACCGGCAGCACCAGTCCGGGTACCAGCGACTCACTGGCCGTGGCGGCCAAGGACAGCACCAGCGCGCCCGCCAGCGCACTGCCGGGCAGATAGAAGCGATGGTCTTCCCCCAGCGCCAGACGCGCCATGTGCGGCCCGACCAGACCGATGAAGCCGATGGTGCCGACAAAGGCCACTGCCACTGCCGCCAGCAGGCTGACGCGCAGCAGCGCCGTGCGGCGCAGACGAGTGACCGGCACGCCGAAGCTGCGCGCATGGTCTTCGCCGGCACGCAGCGCTGTCAGCGCCCAGGCACGCCGCATAGCAAAGGGCAGGCAGACGACCAGCACACTTGCGATGATCGCGACTCGCTCCCACGAGGCTTCCGACAGGCTGCCCATGGTCCAGAACACCAGCTGTTGCAGCGCATCGGGACTGGCCACGAACTGCACCAGCGCATTGACGGCGTTGAGCACGAAGACCAGCGCGATGCCGAACAGCACGATGACCTCGCGACTGGCGCCATACAGCGAGGCCACGGCATCGATGGCCAGAATCGACAGCGCCGCGAACACGAAGGCCATCAGTGCGATGGTGTAGCTGGGCGGCAGCCCCGGCAAGGCGACATCCAGGATGATGACCAGCGAGGCGCCAAGCGTCGCCGCGGCCCCCACGCCCAGTGTGAAGGGGCTGGCCAGGGCGTTGTTGAGCACGGTCTGCATCTCGGCGCCCGCAAGCCCCAGGGCTGCACCGACCAGCGCCGCCATCACCGCCGTCGGCAGACGAATCTGCCAGACGATGGCTCCATTGATCGGCCCGTGCGAGCCGGGATTGAAGAGTTCGCCCAGCAGATCAGACAGCGCGAGATCGGCAGGGCCGGTCATGATGTCGCCAAGGATGGCCAACAGCAGTGCCAGGCCCAGCGCGGCGAGAATCACCACACGTTTCCAGGCGAAGCGCCGGTATTGCTGGGCGAGCGTAGGCGACGACTCAGGCGCTGAGGCCTGAGCGTGCGCGGGGGGAGACATCGGACTTTTTTCAATCACCAGCAAGGTCTGCCACTAGGAGGAGGAAGTGAACTTCCATGCATCAGGGCCCACCGGAGCCGCCAGGCAGCTCGGCTATCAGCATGAATCATGCGCAGATGATAATGATTGACGCCTGCAGTCACAATGCGCACGGCCGCGACTGGCGATATGCGCGACTCGGCTCACGCCCATTCAACCCAGCCAGGCAGCGCCGCCAGTCCTTCCTACACCAGTTCTGCCCACACCCGCCCTGCTCACATCCGGCTCACATCCGGCTCACGCACGCTTCGGCAAATACCTGACTCAGAAAATGTCAGGCTCACAAAATGACAGACTCGGTGAACAGGCCGGCAAAAACTTGGTAGCGTCATGGCGGGTTGCTATGTTCAAGATTCGCTCGCCCTTTCTCTTGCCCAGGAGTCTGACATGGCCCGCCTCACTGCAAAGGATTTTGCTCCCGAGTTGCTGGAGCTGTACGACGGATATGTGCATGGCAACATCACTCGCCGCCAGTTTCTGGATCACGCGGCGGCCTTTGCCGTTGCGGGCATGACGGCCACCTCGATTCTGGCAAGCTTGAGCCCCGACTACGCGCTGGCTTCCCAGGTCGAGTTCACCGACCCCGACATCGTCGCCGAATACATCACCTACCCGTCCCCCGAGGGCCATGGCGAGGTGCGCGCCTATCTGGTGAAGCCCGCCAAGGTCAGCGGCCCGCTGCCGGGCGTGGTGGTGGTGCATGAGAATCGTGGCCTCAACCCCTATATCGAGGACGTGGCGCGCCGCGTGGCCAAGGCCGGCTATATCGCGCTGGCCCCGGATGGGCTGAGCTCGGTGGGCGGCTATCCGGGCAATGACCCCAGGGGCAAGGAGCTGCAGGCACAGGTAGACCCTGAAAAGCTGATGAACGACTTCTTCGCCGCCATCGATTACCTGATGAGCGAGGACCGCACCACCGGCAAGATCGGCATTACCGGCTTCTGCTACGGCGGGGGCGTCTCCAATGCCGCCGCCGTGGCCTATCCGGAGCTTGCCTGTGCCGTGCCCTTCTATGGCCGCCAGCCGCGCGCCGAGGAAGTCGCCGCCATCAAGGCCCCGCTGTTGCTGCACTATGCGGAGCACGATGAGCGCGTCAATGCCGGCTGGCCCGCCTATGAAGCCGCGCTGAAGGAGCACGACAAGGTCTATGAGGCCTACATCTACCCGGACACCCACCACGGCTTCCACAACGATTCGACGCCACGCTATGACGAACAGGCCGCCAAGCTCGCCTGGGACAGAACCCTTGCCTGGTTCGAGAAGTATCTGAGCTGACCTAAGACGGCACCAGGAAGACGGACTGACCGCCTCAAGACGACGAAGCCAGCCATCACGCTATCCCCGTGATGGCTGGCTTCGTCATTTTCGCGTGAGACCGAGACTGGTCTCTTCAGGCTCAGGCCTGATCAGTTCAGACCAGACCTATTCAGACTGATCTGTTCAGAACAGACCCGTTCTGAAAAAAACTCAGCTGCACAGCATGCCGCTGGCGACGATCTCGCTGAGCGTACCCTTGCCGATGCCGCTGATGCGGGTCAGTTGACCGCTGGAACTCCACGGACGCTGACGAATGATATCGGCGGCGCGTGCCGGCCCGATATTGGGCAGGCGATCCAGCTGATCGGCATTGGCGGTATTGAGGTCGATACAGGTCTGACTCGCCGAACTGGAGGCGTTGGATGCACGACTGGCCACCTCTGTGCCCGCCGCCTGCGACTGGCCGCCGTCCAGCGGCAGCAACGCCAGTGTCTCGCCGGTCACCGACAGATAGATCGGGGCGTGATCGGAGACATCGGCACGCGCCGCCTCATGACTGATACCCAGATAGTCCGGGAAACGGAACACATCGCCGCTGGCGCTGGGCCATTCGCTCGGCACATACCAGATGTTGTCGTAGAGCGAGGCATAGCGGCCATCGGTCTTGGAGAGCGTCGTCGCGCCCTCGGTGATCAGCGGGCGCAGGCCGAGGGTCCGCAGGCCTCCCCACGCAGGCTCATCCGGCGCCATGTTGAAATCGCCCATGATGATCGCCGGGGTGCCGGGCGAGATTTCCTTCATCAGGTCGTAGATATCCGCCAGCGCACGGATTTCCGGCGCGCGATCCGCCTTGCTGTCGCCGTAGACGATATGCACGTTGGCGGCGCTGAAGGCCCGCCCGCTGTCCTTCTCGACGAAGGTGGCCAGCAGCGGCTCGCGCGAGAACACATCCTCGGGGTCGAGATAGACGGTAGCCCCGCCCTGATAGGCGATCGTCTTGTCGCGATACAGATAGGCGTAGCGCTCGGTATAGGTACTGCGCCCGACCGCATGGCTGACCAGGCTGTCCCACTCATCGCCGGTCAGCGCCTCAAGCTGCTGCTCGAGCTCGCTGACGACCTCCTCCTTCATCACCTCCTGCAGGCCGATCAGGTCCATATGGCTCGCCACCGCCGCGACCTGCTCGAGATGCTTGCCGTTGTTCCAGCCGGCATGCTTGAGATTCCAGCTGGCGATCACCGCATCCGCCTGACTGCTGGCCGCAGCGCCCAGCAGAACGGACATCGTCAGTGCCATCACCACCCTTCTGGCGATGCGCTCAAGCCGAGAACCGCCAGACGGCTGCCGTCCGCGCGGGAGCTTGCTGCTGTTGCTCGTGCTGCTGTTGCCAGCGAAATCCAGGTGACTGCTGCTCGTATTGCTGACGCTACCGCGCTGACCTATCCGTATCACTGCGTGACCCTTGACTGATGACTCGCACACAAAAGACCGTAAGAGACTGTATCTTATGGACTTGTCGTCAAGGTTTATAGAACCACGATATTATTTATTATCCTTTGCGCGACTCTTGATAGATGACAGGGAGCTAGCGCGTCACGCCACCGTCAGCGCCGGACCTTGCCACTTGACCTTTCAGCGCCAGCTTTTACTCTCGAGCGCTGATGCTTCCTTTCTCCAGTCACGAGATCCCATGACTCCATCGTCATCCCTTTCTCCCGGCAGCCTGCTGAATCAGCTGCGCCAGACCACGCCGCTGGTGCACAACATCACCAATCACGTCGCGATGACGCCGACCGCCAATACCCTGCTGGCCATCGGTGCCTCGCCGCTGATGGCGCATGCACAGCAGGAAATTCAGGAGATCTCCGCCATCAGTGCGGCGCTGTCGATCAATATCGGCACCCTGTCACCCAGCTGGATCGAGGCCATGCAGCTGGCCGCGATGTGCGCCCACCGCGATGGCAAACCCTGGGTGCTGGACCCCGTCGGCATCGGCGCCTCCAGCCTGCGCCAGTATGCGTGCCGCGCGCTGCTGGAATATCGCCCCAGCGTGATTCGCGCCAATGCCTCCGAAGTGCTGGCGCTTGCCGGTGAGATGAATAAAGGCCGCGGCGTGGACAGCGGCGATGACGGTGAGGATGCGCTGGAGCGCGCCAGTCGGGCCGCCGTCGCGCTGGCACGCGCGCAGAACTGCGTGGTGGCGATGACCGGTCGTGTCGATGTCGTCACCGATGGCCAGCGGCAAATCACGGTGCAGGGTGGTCATGCGCTGATGGGCCGCATCACTGCCATGGGCTGCGCGTTGAGCAGCGTGGTCGCCGCCTTCCTCGCCGCCTCCCTCGTCGGGCATGACGACACTCTGCACGCCACCGCCGCCGCGCTGGCCTGTTACGCCGAGGCCGGTGAGACGGCGGGGCAGTCGGCGCAAGGCCCGGGCAGCTTCGTGCCACGCTTCATGGATGCCCTGTATACTCTCGACGCCGATTCCACCCCGCTAGCCTCTCGTCTGGAGCTGACCGATGTCACTTGATCTATCCCTTTACCTGGTCACCGACCCCGCGCTGTGCGCAGAGCGCGGCCTGGAAGCCACCGTGATGGCCGCCGTGCGCGGCGGCGTCAGTGTCGTGCAGCTGCGCGACAAGCACGCCAGCGACGAGGAGATGATCGCCCAGGCCATCCGCCTCAAGGCGCTGCTGGACGAGTACGAGGTGCCGCTGATCATCAATGACCGCATCGAGGTCGCGCTGGCCAGTGGCGCCGATGGCCTGCACATCGGTCAGAGCGATGGCGACCCGGTCGAGGCGCGTGGCCGTCTCGGCGAGGACGCCTTGATCGGCCTGTCGGTCCAGACGCTTGAGCAGCTCAAGGCCGTCGATGTCGAGCGCATCGACTACCTCGGCCTCGGCCCGGTATATGCCACCCCGACCAAGCCGGATCATGCCGCGCCGCTGGGCATCGAGGGGCTCACGCAGCTTGTGCGCTCAAGCCCGCTGCCGACGGTCGCCATCGGCGGCATCTCGCTGGCCAATGCCGGCGAAGTCATGACCAGCGGCACCGACGGCCTCGCCGTCGTCTCGGCGCTGTGCAGTGCCGAAGACCCCGCCGAGGCCGCCCAGCAATTCTTGGCGCAGTATCCTTTCTGATCAAAGATGAGCTGAACTGAACTGAGCTGAATCGCTCGGATCGATCCGAGCCTGCCAGTCACAGCAACGCCCGCCATGGTCAGCCATGGCGGGCGTTGTCGTCTTTGCTACCTGAGCGGCTTGAGCTGATTGAACTGATTGAGCGGATCAGCTGGTCGCCAGGTCACTCTCGGCATTCGCCACCAGCGCGAACTCCTCCTCGGCGGTCTTCGCCACCAACCGATGACGGCTGAAGATGGCGTAGTAGGCGATGCCCACCACGAACAGCACCAGGGTGTAATTGAAGGCTCGCGGATCGAAGGCATAGACCCCGGTCAGCGCGATCAGCGAGAGCACCAGCGCGATGGCGGACGTCACGATGCCGCCCGGCGTGCGATAGGGACGTGCCAGCGCCGGTTGACGCAGGCGCAACAGGATGTGGCTGGCCGCCATCAGCGCGTAGGAAACTGTCGCCCCCACCACCGCCATGCCCAGGATCAGATCGCCCTCGCCGGTCAGCGAGACCAGGAACCCGAAGATGCCCGGCACCACCAGCGCCCAGGTCGGCGCCTTGCGCTTGCTGGTCAGCGACAGCGTCTTGGGCAGATACCCGGCCCGCGACAGCGCGAAGACCAGACGGCTGTAGCCATAGATGATCGAGAAGAACGACGCCACCAGCCCCGCCAGGGCCAGCACATTGACCAGTGTCGCCAAGCCCTCGCTGCCGGTGGCCTTGAGGGCATCCACCAGCGGCACGGCGCTGCTGCCGATTGCCTCGGCACCTGCGGCACCGGCCAGCAGGAAGACGACCAGCACGGCGGTGAACATCAGAAACAGCATGGCGCCGATGATGCCGCGCGGGACATCACGGGCCGGATTGCGCGATTCCTCCGCCGCCAGCGGCACCCCTTCCACGGCCAGAAACAGCCACATGCCGAAGGGCAGCGCCGCCCAGATGCCATACCAGCCATTGGGCATGAAGTCGCTGGCCCCCCAGGCGTCGGTCGGTGCGATGTCGAACAGGCGACTGCTGTCGAAGTCACCGATCAGCGCGACGGCGGTGGCGATGATCGCGAACACGGCCAGGCCGCTGATCACCATCATCACCTTGAGCGCCTCGCCGACCCCCGCCAGATGAATGCCGATGAACACCAGATAGAAGATGGCGTAGATGATCGGGCCATTGATGCCCAGCAACGATTCCACCGCGCTGCCGATGAAGATGACGATGGCCGCGGGGGCCAGCGCATATTCGATCAGCACGGCAAGACCGGTGAGGTAGCCGCCTGCCGGCCCCATCGCCTGGCGGGCGAAGCTGTAACCGCCGCCGGCAGCCGGAATGGCCGCGGACATTTCCGCCAGCGACAGCACGAGTGCCAGATACATGATGCCCATCAAGAGCGCGGCGATCGCGAAGCCGCCCCAGCCCGCCTCGCCGATGCCGAAATTCCAGCCGGCGAAATCGCCGGAAATCACGTAGGAGACCCCGAGGCCCGCCAGCAGGACCCAGCCTGCCGTCCCTTTCTTCAATTGGCGCCTGGCCAGATAGTCCTGCTCATTCGTGTCGTGATTCGTGTCGCGAGTCATGGTGCCGCCTTGTATGCCTCAGGCATTTGTCATTGTTGGATCGGGAGATTCCCGCTGCTGCGCTGCCGTCCCATCAGGACAGCAGGAAGTTCTGGATACCGGTGCCGCCTTCCAGCGCCGTCTCGCCGCTTCTGTCCTTGAGGCCCACGCCGGTGAGGCCGAGCTTGCGTGCCTCACGCAGCAGGTAGTGCAGACGCTGGGCGGCCATGGCGAAGTCGAGCCCTGCCGGGCGCACGTTGGAGATGCAGTTGCGGCTGGCATCGCTCAGGCCGACGCGCGGCTGCCAGGTCAGATAGAGCCCGAGGCTGTCCGGAGAGCTGAGGCCGGGACGCTCGCCGACCATCACCAGCACTGCACGAGCCTTGAGTAGCTCGCCGACTTCATCGCCAATCGCGACCCGCCCCTGCTCCACCACGCAGATCGGCGCCAAAGACCAGGCATCCGGCCCGTCTTCGGCAAGCGCCTCCAGCAGTGCCGCGATGAAGGGAGCGGCATTGCTCTGCACCGCCAGAGACGAGAGCCCATCGACGACCACGATGGCCAGATCGGCAGGCTGGGCGTCGAGGGCGGACAACTGCTGACGCGACGACTCATCGAGACGCCGGCCGTAATCGGGGCGTTGCAGGTAGGTGGTGCGATCCACAGCGCGACTGTGCAGTCGCTGGATCTGCGGAGCATTCTCGAGCGCTGTGAGCTGATTGAGGTCCTCGATCAGTCGAGGAATCTCCAGCGGCAGGTGGACGGCGTCCTGGGCGCGGGCGTGCGCCAGCTGGAATTCCAGCGAACGATTGGTCGGCAGACTGATGCCGGCACGGCCAAGGCCGATGCGCGCATCCGTGAACTGGCCAAGCCGCTGCCAGGGATTGGGCGTGACGATGGCATCGGGTTCCAGGCTGCGCGAGATCGCGTCAGCAGAGGGCTGGTCAGGGTTCATGCGTCACCTCCTGTCACCTGACGCAGTGAATTGGCGAAGCGGTCGGGCATTTCACTTGGCAGCGCCTGGGTGGCGACATCGGTGAAGATCTGCATCTCCTCGAGCCAGGCGGCGAATTCCAGCGCCGGCCCCAAACCCAGCACCCGCCGTGCATAGAGAGCATCGTGGAAGGAAGTGGTCTGATAATTGAGCATGATGTCATCCGAGCCGGGGATGCCCATGATGAAGTTGCAGCCCGCCACCCCGAGCAGCGTCAGCAGAGTATCCATGTCGTTCTGATCAGCATCGGCATGATTGGTGTAGCAGATGTCACAGCCCATCGGCAGGCCCAAAAGCTTGCCGCAGAAGTGGTCCTCGAGGCCGGCGCGGATGATCTCCTTGCCATTGAACAGATACTCGGGGCCGATGAAGCCGACCACGGTATTGACCAGCAGCGGCGAGTACTTGCGCGCCACCGCATAGGCGCGCGCCTCGCAGGTCTGCTGGTCCAGGCCGTGATGGGCATCGGCGGACAGCGCACTGCCCTGGCCGGTCTCGAAATACATCACGTTGTCGCCCACCGTGCCGCGCTTGAGCGACAGCGCAGCCTGCTGCGCCTCCGCCAGCACGGAAAGCTCGACACCGAAGCTCTCGTTGGTGGCCTGGGTGCCGCCGATGGACTGGAAGACAAGATCCACCGGGGCACCCTGCTCGATGCACTCGAGGGTATTGGTGACGTGGGTCAGCACGCAGGACTGGGTGGGGATCGCGTACTTCTGGATCACCTCATCCATCAGACGCATCAGCTTGATGCTCTGAGCCACGTTGTCGGTGGCCGGGTTGATGCCGATCACGGCGTCGCCGTTGCCGTAGAGCAGGCCATCGAGAATGCTGGCCGCGATGCCGGTGACGTCATCGGTGGGATGATTGGGCTGCAGGCGGGTCGAGAGATGGCCGCTCTTGCCGATGGTATTGCGAAAGGCGGTGACCACCTCGCACTTCTTCGCGACCAGAATCAGGTCCTGATTGCGCATCAACTTGCTGACCGCGGCGGCCATTTCGGGGGTGATGCCGGCGCGCACCTGCGCCAGCAGCGCGGGGGTCGCGAGGTCACTCAGCAGCCAGTTGCGGAAGTCGCCGACGGTGAGGTGCGCGATCGGCAGGAACGCCACCGGATCATGCTCATCGATGATCAAGCGGGTGATGTCGTCCTGTTCGTAGGGAATCAGCACGTCTTCGAGGAAGGTCTTGAGGGGCAACTCCGCCAGACACAGCTGAGCGACGACTCGCTCCTCGGCGGTTTCCGCGATCACGCCAGCAAGACGATCTCCGGAGCGGGCGGGCGTCGCCTTAGCCATCAGCTCGGCCAGATTGGCAAAACGATGGACTTGACTGCCCAGGGTATAACGGTACTCGCGGCTCATGGGAAATTCCTTGCCCTGACGGATGTCATTTCATATCAGTCGTTTTGCAGGAATCACGCCAATCTCCCTCCATGCCTCTTTGGTCCTGCATACGCCTTGAAGCCGCATTGCGTAGGCCTGCGCCCGCACCACTGTGGTGCATGAAGGCGTTCCCCCTCGGTGCAGTGCGTCGCGGGCATCAGCCGCGTGCGCCCCCCAGCTCCATGATGATCGCCTCGCGCTGCTTGAGCGAGGCCACTCCCGCATCGCCCAGCTTGCTGGCCACCTCGCTGAGCAGACCTTCGGCGAGAAACATGAAGGCGCTCATGCTGTTGCTGTAGAAGAGGCTGTGATTGGTCACATGGAAGCTGTAGCGCGCCAGGGGCTCCAGCGGAGAGCTGGCCGAATCGGTCAGCGCGATCACCTCGACCCCACGCTTCACCGCCACCTCGGCGCAGGCCACCACGCTTGGGGTATAGGGGAAGCAACTGGCCACCACCAGCACGTCACCGGCCGACAGCTGGGCCAGTGCATCGGCCACGCCCTGACGACTGGCATCCAGCGGTGCCACGTCCGGGCGCAGCATGCCCAGCCCATAGGCCATGAACAGCGCCAGGGAATTGAACTGACGCATGCCGTGCAGACGCACGCGCGGCGCCTCGGCCAGCAAGGTGGTCGCGGCCTCGAAGGCCGCGGCGTCCACCCTCTCCAGCATGCTGAGGATGTTGGCGCTCTCCTGACGCCCCAGCCGCGCAAGCTGGGCCATGGCGCTGCTATCGGCGTCTCGCGCCAGCAGCTGCGAGGCCTGCTGGCTGTAGAAATGCTCACCATCCGTCACCGCCTGGCGAAAGACATCCTGAAACCTGCTGAAGCCCTCGTAGCCCAGCCGCTGAGCCAGACGCGAGAAGGTCGAGGCATTCACGCCGGTCAACTCCGCCAGCTGGCTGATGGAAGACACCGCCGTGCGTTGCGGGGACTCGATCAGCACCGCCAGCACGCGCCGGGAACTCGCGCCGAGACGAATCTCCACCTCACGACGATCGATCGCCGCCAGCAACTGCTTCAACCCCTCCAGGGTCTCCGGCGGCGAGTCAGGGGATGCGGGCCCGGGGGCTCGGGAGGATGGGGGCATGGGATACCTCCTTGGCAAGGGACAGGACAGATGGCGGCAACGGTAGCATCTCTGGCCGGTCGAGTCCGAAGGCACAAGCGACCATATGCAATTATTTATTGCACAAAATTCAAATGCACTACATATTTGCATTACGTCTTCGCACCCCTGCCGCCACGGAGCCCGCATGAGCCACGTACTGCATCGCAACCTCAATCAGGAGTATCCCACCGCCGTGAAGGGCGAGGGCCCCTACATCGTCGATCGCGAGGGTCGCCGTTATCTGGATGCCAGCGGTGGCGCGGCCGTGTCATGCCTGGGGCACAGCGACGAGGCGGTGGCGCAGGCCATCAAGGATCAGGTCAGCCAACTGGCCTACGCGCACACCTCGTTTTTCACCAGCGACCCGATGGAGCAGCTGGCCGACTTCCTCATCGAACGCGCCCCCGCTGGACTCGACTCCGTCTACTTCGTCTCCGGTGGCTCGGAAGCGGTCGAGGCGGCACTCAAGCTGGCCCGTCAGTATTTCGTCGAGATCGGCCAGCCCCAGCGCAAGCATCTGATCGCGCGGCGCCAGAGCTATCACGGCAATACGCTGGGCGCGCTGGCCACCGGCGGCAATGCCTGGCGGCGTCAGCAATTCGAGCCGCTGCTGATCAACGTCAGCCACGTCAGCCCCTGCTACGCCTATCGGGACCAGCAGCCCGACGAGACGCCCGAGGCGATGGGCATTCGTCTCGCCGCGGAGCTTGAGGCGGAAATCCTGCGCCTGGGCGCCGACAACGTGATGGCCTTCGTGGCCGAGCCGGTGGTCGGTGCCACCCTAGGCGCCGTCACCGCGGTACCGGGCTACTTCAAACGCATCCGCGAGGTCTGTGATCGCTACGGCGTGCTGCTGATTCTCGACGAGGTGATGTGCGGCATGGGACGTACCGGCAGTCTGTTCGCCGCCGAGCAGGAAGGTGTCACGGCGGACCTGATCACCATCGCCAAGGGCCTGGGCGCCGGCTACCAGCCGATCGGCGCGACCCTGGTCAGCCAGCGCATTCGTGACGCCATCGCCAATGGCTCCGGCTTCTTCCAGCACGGCCATACCTACATCGGCCACGCCACTGCCTGTGCCGCGGCGCTGGCGGTCCAGCAGACCATCGAAGCCCGCGACCTGCTCACACGCGTCAATTTCCTCGGCGAGGGGCTCAAGGCGCGCCTGAACGAGCGCTTCGCGCATCACCCCCATGTCGGCGACATCCGCGGTCGCGGCCTCTTCCAGGGGCTGGAGCTGGTGGCGGATCGCGATTCCAGAAAGCCCTTCGACGCCTCCCTCAAGCTGCATGCGCGCCTCAAGAAGGCCGCCATGGCCGAAGGCCTGATGTGCTATCCGATGGGCGGCACCCTCGATGGCCGCCAGGGCGATCACATCCTGCTGGCACCGCCGTTCATTCTGCAGGAGTCGCATCTGGACGAGATCACCGCCAAGCTGGGGCGTGCCATCGATACCACCCTTGCCAGCCTGTGACGGCTCAGCTGCAGGCACATTGCCTACCCCACGATCTTTGAATGGATTTGAATGGAGTGACTTTCATGGCGATCACATCGCGCCTGACCGAACTGGATGACGCCAGCATGAGCACGGCTCAGCGCGAGGTGCTGGCCGAGATTCTCAGCGGCCCGCGCGGCAATCTGGACGGCCCCTTCCTGGCCTGGATCCACAGCCCCGAGCTTGCCAGTCATGCCCAGCGCCTCGGTGCCTTCTGCCGCTACGCCACCGGCCTTGAGCTGCGCCTCAGCGAGCTGGCGATTCTCACCACGGCGGTGTGGTGGAAATCCCAGGCTGAATGGCAGATTCACGCGCCGATTGCCGAGCAGGCCGGCCTCGCGCCCGAGATCATCACGGCGCTGCGCGAGGAGCGTGAACCCGCGTTTGAACAAGACGATGAGCGGTTGGTCTATCGCATCACCCGCGCCCTCTACGCCGAACAGCGCGTCGATGATGCCCTTTACGGCGAGGCCGTCGCGATGTTTGGCGAAACCGTGGTGGTGGAGCTGGTCGGGGTGCTGGGCTATTACGCCCTGGTGGCGATGACGCTGAATGTCTTCGCCGTCCGGCGTGGTGATGACATCCCGCTGCCCTTCGAGGAGCCGAGCCGATCTTGAAACGCGTGTCTTGAAGGGCCTGGATAGCGCCACGCCCGGAACGCTTGAGTACGACACGCCCGGTAACCGCGCGCTTGCCGAGCTGTCGCCCGCGAGGCATGCTCGAAAGGCCCCTTCTGCGCCCCGGCCACCCCCGGGGCGTGCGTCATTGCGGCGCGAATACCTCGATGACGACGCTTCGATATCGACGCCAGGATGACAACACCTCGATAACAACACCTCGATAACAACACCTCGATAACAACACCTCGATAACAACACCTCGATAACAACAAGATGACCACAAGGTGAGCGATCAATGAGTGATAGCGAACACACGGAAGTGGCGGTGATCGGCGCAGGCGCCGTGGGTGTCGCCTGCGCCCTGTGGCTGCGGCGCAGCGGCCACGAGGTGACGATGATCGAACGCGAAGGCATCGCCAGCGGCACCTCCTTCGGCAATGCCAGCACCCTGGCGGATTACGGCTGCCTGCCCATCGCCCGTCCGGAAATCTGGCGCAGCATGCCGTCGCTGCTGCTGTCGCCTGACTCACCTTTCGTCATCGACTGGAAATGCCTGCCCAGGCTCTCGCCGTGGTTGATGCGCTTCATGGGCCAGTGCAACGCCACTCGCTTTCGCGCCAACAGCGAGATGCTGGCCCAGCTGCTCAGCCATACCTACACGGACTACCAGCCGCTGCTGGACGATGCCCCCGCCGCCGCCGCGATGATTCAGCGCAAGGGCTGCCTGTATGCCTACGGCAAGGCCGAGAACCTGCAGGCCGCACAGGGCGATATCCGACTGCGCGACCAGCTCGGCATTCACCAGCAGGTGCTGACGGCGGACGAGCTGATCGCGCTGGAACCCGCCATGGAAGGCCACACCGCGGGTGGCGTGCTGTTCCCCTCCTCCTGTCACCTCGATGACCCGCAGGTGTTCATCGACACCCTGGCCACCCCACTGCGCGAAGAGGGCCGAATCGTCAGCGCCGAGGTCACCCGCCTGAGCCGTCGGGCCTCCGGCATGCTGCTGGAGTACGCCGATGGCCGGCGACTCATGGCGGACAGAGTGGTGCTGGCAGCCGGGGCCTGGTCGGCACAGCTGGCCCGCCAGATCGGCGACCGGATTCCGCTGGATACCGAGCGTGGCTATCACATCGAATTCGATCTCGAGCAATCACCGCTCAACCGCCCGACCTGCCCGGTGGAAAGCGCCTTCTACATGTCGCCACTGCACAGTGCCGAGGGTGCGCGCCTGCGCGTGGCCGGCACCGTGGAGCTGAGCTCGCTTGCGGGGCCGGCCAACCCGGCCCGTTTCGACTATCTGGAAAGCCGGGTGCGCAAGGTGCTGGGAATTGACGCCCCGGCGGCCCGGCGCTGGCTGGGCTTTCGTCCCACCCTGCCCGATTCCGTACCGGTGATCGGCCCGTCACTCAATGAGCCACGCGTGATCCATGCCTTTGGCCATCAGCATATCGGGGTGACACTGGCAGGCGTGACTGGCCGCCTGGTCAGCGAATGTTTAGCCAAAGGCTCACCAGAGTGGATCACGCCCTGCTCTGCGGCTCGATTTTGACACTCTGGGAGGATTCACGAGGCATCCGCGATGCGGGTTCGACCGGAGGTCAGGCGCTCCAGCAACTGCTGCCACTCACCGCACAGGGTGTCCGCATCAAAGCGCGCGGCATTGTCGCGTGCCAGCAGGGACATCTCGCTGCGACGAGCTTCATCCGTGATCAGATCACGGATCTCGCGCGCCAGAGCCTCATCGTCCTCGACATCCACCAGCACGCCGCTGCCGCCGGCCAGGATTTCGGCAGGCCCGGTCTCACAGTCTGTCGAGACCACCGGCAAGCCGAAGGATTGCGCTTCCAGCAGTGTCATCGGCAGCCCCTCCCAGCGTGAGCTCATCACGTACAACGCCGCCCGCTGATACTCCTTTTCCACCTGTGAGGTGCGGCCCACGAAGACGACGCTGTCACTCAGGCCCAGTGTCCAGGCCTGGGCCTTGAGGTCATTTTCGTCCTTGCCCCAGCCGACGATGCGCAGCCGCCAGTCAGGGTGGACCGACACGACCTTGTGCCAGGCGTTCAGCAGCACATCGAAGCCCTTCTGCTCCGTCAGGCGCCCGACGGCAAGCACGGTACGCGACGCTGCGCTCTCCTCGCTGGGCTTGGGGAAGTGCGGCACCGGATTCCAGATCGCGCCGACCTTGTCGCGGATGCGATAACGCGCTCGCCAGGCCTCGGCATCCCGCTCAGTGAGCACCACGATGGCGTCGGCCAGGCGCACGGCGGTGGAGCGCCCCACCGAACGCAGGCGTGAACCATGATCGGTGGCGAGGTTGAAATGCTCCCAGCAGATGATTCGAGCGCGCTGGAACGAGGCCCACGGCGCACAGAAGGCGAACAGGATCGAATCCACCAGCACCACTACATCGGCCTGTTGATGTCGGACCTTGGTCAGCAGCGCCGAACTGATGCCCAGCGAACGTCGGGCCCCGCCTCTGGCTTCCTTCAGATTCAGGCAACAGGTCGTGATGCTGTCCTCTAGGGAAAACGAACTGGTCGCTGGCCCGAACAGACTCGCGATCATCACGTCATGACCCGAGCGCGCCAGTCCGCTGGCGATTTCGCATGTGACACGTTCCGTGCCTCCGTCGCTGGAAAGATTACCGACGACAAACAGAATCTTCATTGGTTCATGCGCTCCACAGGGAAATGCTCGCCGCGAGGCACCCGTCAGCAGGCGAGATATCGCCTTGCTTGATCGAAATGCTCAACTGCGGCGCAGAAAAAACCCGCCACCGACGAGGGTCGATGGCGGGAGATAGGGGGTATGACATGAAGCGGTGCGATCTAGCGCAGGAACGGTCGCGCAAAACGGCTGACAGCAAGACGAGCGGCGGTCACCACGTCTTGACCGCTTCATGAAGAAAAATGCCTCAGGCATTTTTTGGGAAGACGGTACGTCAGCAAGACAGCACGTTAGAAAGAAAATGCGCCAGCAAAACAGCGCGTCAGCAAGACAGCGCGTCAGCAGGACAGCGCGTCAGCAGGACAGCGCGCCAGCAGGACAGCGCGCCAGCAGGACAACACGGCAAGAGGAGCGTGCGCGGGGAGCTGATACGAAAAGCGAGCTCGGAAAGCGAGTTCGAAAAGCGAGAGTGGCAAGCGGCCTGAGCGCTGAACGAACACTGCCAGGCATCATGCGAGATGCCAGCTCAACGCGTCTTGCCCACCCCCGCCTTCCGAGAAGCACGCTTGTCCTGAATCATGGTGAGCGTACAACGCGCGCCGTGGCATGGGTGATGAAGAGATAAATCCAATGCCGGCGCGCCAGGCTCAGCTCGATAGCTCAATGCTGGCACCTGAAGACAGGATCAGCGGCCAGCCATCGGGTGCGATGACTCAGCGTCCTGCTGGCTCGTCCGGCTGGCAGTGATGGCCTCAGTCGAGACGCGATGAATGATGCCGCAGTCTTCACAGTGATAGAGCGGCGCCTTGCCGGCCAGTCGCTGCCACCAATGGCGTTTTACGCGGTGTACGCTGGCGCCCCCGCATTGGGCGCAGAAACGATATCCACTCATGACGACATTCTGCTCTCTGTTGATGGTGTTCACGGGCATCCTTCCCTTTGATAACGATCGATCGCGTTCCAGCGAGACGGCCTGTTCAGCGACACGCGGTGTGTCATTGCCAGAAGAAGCACTGCCCCGACCGATTGAGCTCTCCAGGCAGGCGCCTGTCACTCTCACTCGCGGGGCCATTATGCGCGTTAAATCCAGCAGCAGTTCCTGATATTTGCCCAACTGTCGAGAACGATTTTCTTCATCTTCCTGACGAAAATCCAACGGTGTCAATATGTTAGCGTCCCGCTTCAGGCGGTAGCGAGTACTGACTTACGCAACTCGATATCCAGTGTGTGCTGCAGACAGCCCAGATAGGCACGCACCACGATCTGCTGATCAAATTCACGCTCGATACGCACGCGTGCCGCCTGCCCCGCCTCCATCAATGCCGCATGCGACATGTCCAGACAGCCCTGCATCTGCTGCTCAAGAGACTCGACATTGGCCGCTTCGCACAGCCAGCCAGTGACACCGGGATTGACCGAGCTGCGACAGCCCGGCACATCACTGACGATCGCCGGACGCCCCATCGAGGCCGCCTCCAGTACCGTGCGCGGCATGCCTTCCCGGTACGACGGCAGCACCAGCACATTGGCCTCGGCCAGGAAGGGGCGTACATCCCGCTGTTCGCCCAGGTAGTGCAATACGCCGCGCTCGCGCCAGGCAGCGATTTCCTCATCGCTGATCGCGGTGCGATTGCTGATTCCCGACGGGCCGATCAACCAGAAGCGTGCCTGCGGATAACGCTCATGCAGACGCTCGGCCGCCGTCACGTATTCCCGCACCCCCTTGTCGCCGATCAGGCGTGCGACCATCACGAAGGTCAGCGGTGGCGTCTGCGGTTGCGGCGCAAAGGCGAAGCGTTGCGGGTCGATACCGGCGCCGGGCAGCACGACAGACGGCGTGGACTTCTGCAGCCCGAGGCGCATGAACAGGCGTTGGTCATCGCGGTTCTCGAAGAACACGCAACGCGCGCCACGGTTGGCGAAGCCATACAGCGCCCGTACCCGACGAAACAGCCAGCTGTCATGTATGAAGGCGGTGCCCAACCCCGAGACGTTGTTGGTATAGGGGATCTTGAGCAGCCGACACGCCAGCCCCGAATAGACATTGGCCTTGATGGTGAAGTTGAGAACATAGCGTGGCTTGAGTTTCAGCAATGTCCCCAGCAGCGCCAAAAGGCTCTTGCCCTCACCGATCAGCGAGGTGCCCTTGCCTTCCATGCCCAGCGCACGATGCTCGACCTTGAGCTCGTCCACCAGGTACGCGCTATGCGCATCGGTGGGCGCAAGGCACACCACGCGATAACCCGAATCACGCAGCCCTTCGATGACGCCGCGATGGAAGTTGTAGAGAAAGAACGACGAGTTGGAGACCAGCACCACCGTGGAGGGCTGTGCGTCACGTGTTGGCATGGGGCATTCCTTGCGTGTCATGCGAAGAAGAACATGCGCGAGCATGAGCCCGCGCGACCGGAAGCATCCGGGAGAGAAACCTTGAATAAGGGGAGCCATCGACAAGAGAAACGATCGAGAAGCGACACCAGCGCGAAAGGAAAGACGTCGTGCCTCAATCCAGCAGCTCAGGCCGGCAACTCAGTCCAGCAACTCGTTCCAGCAGCTCAGTCCAGCAACGCAGGCCGGCGTTGCTGCTGCCACAGCCGCACCAGCCCTGTGTCATGCGCCATGCACACCACATAGATGACCAGGAACGGGAAGCGATAGCGCACCGCGGTGCCGTAGTTGAAGACGACCAGCCCATAGATGGTGAAGGCGCCGATCAGATACAGCAGCCAGAAGAGCGTCTTCTCACGCTGGACCTGCCAGCACTTGAGGGTCAGCCAGACGAGGAAGGCGACCACCAGCAGGTTCTCTCCCGACTGGATCAACTGCAGCGCATTGGCGGCTTCCCAAGGCAATGGCTTGATCAGGAAATAGAGCGCGCCTTGGATTCCCGTCACCACGAAGTCCCCGAAGCCCTGAATGACCTCTACATCCTCGATCTTGCCGCCATCCTCCAGATACATGGCCGCGCGGAAGAAGTTGATCTGGTCCACCGCCAGCGGATAGATGACCAGCACACTGGCGGCCAGCCCGACCAGCAACCAGCAGAATCGCTTGGTCGACAGGCCCTGACGGCTGACATCGTAGAGGAGATAGATGCCGAGGAAGATCAGCATGATCAGAGCGTTCTGGAACTTGATGATCCATAACGGCAACAGGAAGATCAGCGCCCACATCGGCCGGCGTTCGATGGCCAGCAGGAAGCTGCCCAGCATGAAGCCGGTGACCAGGGTGTCGCGCAGGCTCAGTGAGCTGTAGAGCACCAGGCTCGGGTAGCACAGCACGAACAGCAGTACCGCATGGGAGATGATGCCGCGGCGAATCAGCACCATCAGCGCGCCGATATAGAGGAACTTGTTGAAGAAGCCTAGGCTGGTGATGGTTTCCGCCAGCGGCAACGGCAACAGCGCCAGAAATCCCGACGAGACCGAGACGGTCAGGGAGTGGTCCATCGCTCCCCAGTCCATGCTGCGCATGGCCAATACCTGCTCCCAGTAGCGGAACTGGTCCGGCATGTACTCGGCATCGAACAGCACATTGTTCAACAGGTACGGCACCGCACTGCTCAGACTCAGGATGATCGCGACATTGCGCGTCACCCAACCACGCAGAAAGCCCACCATCACCAGTACCAGACAGACGAGCAGGTTGGGCAGGTCGAGCAGAATGTGTTCCATGGAAAGACTTATTCTCGTGCGCCGCTGTTGGCCAGTTCGGCCTGCAGACTGGCGGATGACATGAGGGGCGCGGACGCGCCGGTATCAGCGCTGGTGGCCTGCCGACTCACCACGCCAGAGGTATCGAGGGACGGCGAGGACTGCGCGAGGCCAGCCGCAGCACCCCCGCTGCTGACCTGCCAGCCTTGGGACGAGAAGGGTGACGCGCCCTCGACCTCGGCTGCCGACAGCATCAGCGACAGGCACTGCATCAATTGATGCTCGCTCAGCGCGCCCGTCTCCTCATCAGGGGCCAACGGCAACGTCACGACGCGCGTTGCCTCGATACCGCCCTCGTGGCGTGCCTGGCAGCCGGCTTCATCGCTTTCGACCAGCACCAGTGCCGCATGCGGATACTTGAGCGCCATTCTGCGCCTCAGGCCCCGCGCCTTGCTGCCCGCCGCCACCAGTTCAGTGGCCGGTGTCACGGCATGATGCGCAATCACCGGCACGCGCCAACGATCCAGACGGCGCGCCTTGAGCACATTGAGGTTGGCTTCCAGACCGCTGGACAACAGGAAACACGGGCGATGACGCGCCAGATAGCGCGTCAGAGCCAGCACGCCCGTCAACTCACTGTGCACGCCCAGCTCTACCAGCCGCACCCCATGTGCCAGACCTTCGATCAACTCCTCATGGGCCTGGGGCACGATGAGGTCCACCTCGTGACCCAGGCGCGTCAGCCCCGCCGCCAACGCCAGCATCTGGCGAGTCTCGAGGGTCATCTGCCGTGCCACGACCAAAAGCGCCATCCGATGCGTCTTCATTGCCACTCCTTCGCCAGTGTTAGCCTTGAGCCAGGCTTGATCGAGTCAATACACGATGACCGCCATGCCATCTGCGCATGGTGGTCATCGTCAGCCCCACTTCCTTCGGTTCATTCAGGCCAGGCGCTGATAGACACTGCGCGCCTGGCGGGCCAGCGGCGCCGGCAACCAGGTCACGACCCGGCGCGCCATGCGCTTGAACGTGCACACCAGCACCTGGCCCTTCTTCTGCGCTGACATCGAGGCCCACTCGGGGGTCATCATATGGTGGGCGTCCACGCAATAGACGGGCCTGCCGGTCATGCGCGTGATGTTGGTGGCCTGCCCCACCTCGCTTTCGATGAACAGGCGACAGCCGGAGTCACGGTAGTAATCCGCCTTGTGACTCGAATGGCGATTCTGGCGCAGCCGCTCTTCCTTGCTGGGCAGGTCAAGCATGATCAGGTGGTCATACTCGACACCGTGCCGGGCCAGCCAGGCGGTCGTCTCGGGACGATATTTTTCCAGCCGGTTGGTGACCAGTGAGTGCACACGGTAGGTCGGGATATGCAGAGGCGCCGCGCTGGTCAGGAAGTCGCGATAGCGCGGGCCGTCATCGTTCTGCTCAGGCGTCGGGTCGAGGCACAGCACGCCATCGATATCCAGGCAGCTATCGGCCAGCGCCGGGTGATGAAACAGATTCCACTGGAAGGCACGCGGGTGCTCCAGTTCGACCAGATACATGTCCACCCCCACCACCGGTGCCGGATTGGCATAGATGACGCAGGTGGTGATGTCACAGGGGCATTCTTGCGGAATGCGCGCCAGGGAGGCCTTGAGCGAGGCTCCACTGTTGAAACTGTCATCGACCAGCAGCACACGCTGATTTTCCCAGGCGCTCTGCGCCGCCCCCCGGACCTTGCGCGTCATTCCCTTGCCGGGCGAGCCGTTGGCGATGAAGGTGTCGAGATCCGTGCAGGCCCGATTGAGCATGGCGCTGATCATGTAGGCCGGCACCATTCCACTGCGCGGGATTCCGACGATCAGGTCGAAATTCCCGGCCTGCAGGCGCGACAACTGTCTGGCGATGTCCGAACTCAGGTCGGCGTAACTGCGATAATTCATGTTGCGGTCCCCTTGCGACTCACGACGGCCCAAGGCCGATATCCTTCGCGCTTTTGTGTGTTGCAGCGCTTTTTTGATGTCATTGACGACGTCCTGTCATCAAACGCTTCTCTCGCCCTCATCCCCCGATAATCGGGGGCATTCAGGCGCTTTTGCGCTTCTGCACTGCACTTTCGGATGTCACACGACGGCGACGAGTGCCTATCAACCTGGTCATCACATCCTGACGTACGAGGCGCAGCAGCCGACTGCGGTCCATGTGCGAGAGCAGCGCGACCCCCTGGCGGAAGTTGGCCAGGCGCTGCATGGGGCTCGCGGGCGCCATCACGTACTGCTTGAAGTAGTGATAGAGCGGGATATACAGGCTGTCGGAATGCGGCATATGCCGGGTATTGGCATGAAAGACGTCGATGGCCGAGATCATGTCGCGCTGATAGCGCTGTTCGGCCTCGCTTTCCTGCTGCTGCGATGTCCAGGAACCCTTGGCATTGCGGCGATAGACACAGGCAGCATCTTCGTAATAGAGAGTCTCGCCTTGCAGTGCCATGTAGGACTGCAGGAAGAAGTCCATGATCGGGGCCCCGCGATAGGACGCCATCATCGCGTCGACGGTGGCATCGACGCGTCGGAAGCTGAAGGCCGGTGACGGAATGGAGGCACCGCGCAGCCCGATCACCGCCTCGGCAGAGATCTTCTTCACGCTATCGGCATAGCGGCAGATGAGCGAATGCTCGCCGGTGGCTTCATTGAATTCCAGCGCCGGATGGAAGCAGACCGTCGCCTCGGGATAGGCGTCGAACAAGGCGACCTGACGGGCCAGCTTGTCGGGTTTGATCCAGTAATCATCGCCCTCGCAATAGGCAATGATGTCGCCGCGCATCACCGGCATGCAGAAGGTGATCGGCCAGATATGTTGCGAGTACTGGTTCACGTCCTGCAGGATCGGCCGCACGATGTTCGGGTAACGGGCCGCATATTCCTCGATGATTTCCCGCGTGCCATCCGTCGAGACATCATCATGCACGACGATCTCGAACGGAAAACGCGTGCGCTGCATCAGAAAGCCATCCAGTGCCATGCGAATGTAGTCGCCATGATTGAAGGCGAAGCACATCACCGAGACGCGCGGGGCGCTGAGATCACCCTCCCACTCGGCCATGATGGCGGCTTCCTCGGCGGGCGCCGGCGGCACAGGCAAGGGGCCTGACTGCGGAGTGCCATCCATGAGGGGCGTCGCGAGTGCCCGGGCATAACTCAGTTCTAACATGCAGTATTCCCCACTTTCCGTTGTGAAAGACGCTCCTGGATCCAGCCGGCGCCGTACTGCCAGGCCGCGAAGCGCAGCCAGCAGGACAGCAACAGATAGGCCGCCCCTGCCAGCAGGCCTGATACCACCAGCACCACCGGCGCCGGCCAGATGGCCAACAGCGCAGGCACGGCCCACCAGGTCGTGCCCGCCACCGCACTGGCCAGCAGCAGAGCCGGCAGGAAGTCGGCCAGCTGCTCGCGGATGCTGTAGTTGATCAAGTCCCGCGAGAACCAGGCATTGGGGATGTAGGACACCACCGCCACCACGATCTGCCCGATCAGGATCGCCATCACGCCATGGCGCCAGGTCACCGCCAGCACCGCACAGATCAATACCTTCTTGACGATCTCGAGCCCGAGGAACAGGTCCGAGCGCCCCTTGACCTTGAGCACATTGAGATTGAGCGTGCTCAGGGGATACATGACGGCCGCGATGCACATCAGCTGCAGATAAGGCACCGCCGCCAGCCACCGCTCGGGTAACAGCGTCAAGAACAGCGGCTCGGCCAGCGCCGCCAGCAACAGCATCGCCGGGAACAGCAGATAGACCATGACCTGCAGGATCTGACGATAGGCACTCTTGAGGCGTACCGGATCCTCCTGAATGCTCGCCAGCGCCGGGAAGGTCACGTTCTGCACCGCCGTCACCAGCTGATTGATCACCAGCTCCTTGAGACGCTCGGCGAAGAAGAACAACCCCGCCACCGAAGCGGAGAACAGCTTGGCGATCAGCAGCACATAGAGATTGACGAACAGCACATCCAGCATGCGTGACAGGAACATCTTGTAGCCGAAGCGGAACATCGCCTTGAACGACACCACATCGAATTCCAGCCGCGGCCGCCAGCTACCCCACCACCACATCAAGGCGGTAGTGACCAGCGCCGCCGTCAACATCTGCCCCACCAGTGCCCAGACCCCGAAGCCCAGCCAGCCCAGCAGCACTGCCACCCCGCCCGACACCACGCTGCCGGGAATGCCAGCCTTCATGCGCGTGCGAAAATCCAGCGCACGGTTGAGCATCGCGCCCTGAATGACCTCGAAGGAATTGATCAGCACCACGATGCCGCCGATACGCACCAGCACGATCAGGCGTGGCTCGGCATAGAAATCGGCGATCAGGGGGGCGCTTGCATACAGCAGGCCGTAGGCCAGCACCCCGAAGGCGATATTGCTGAAGAAGGCGGTGCTGGCATCACGCGGCCCGAGGGTCGGCATGCGCAGAATGGCTTGCTGAAGACCCGAATCCATCATGGCCGAGGCGATGGTCAGAAAGACCAGCACCATCGCCAGCAACCCGAAATCTTCCGGCACCAGCAGCCGCGCCAGCAGCAGCGTGACCAGACTGGCCATGCCACGCCGCAATAGCTGATCGGAGAAATTCCACAGAATGCCGATGGCGGTCTTGTTGCTCAGTGACACGAGGCGAGGCCTCCCTGAACCGGGTGGGCCGAGACATCGCGCGCCAGCGGCCCCGGCACAGACGCCGTATCACCCGCAACATTGCCCGCGGCGCGCAGCAGCTCCAGGTCTTCCGGCAGCAGCTGGTACTCGGCGAGTCTGTCGCGTACCTCGCCCGGTGAGCACCACATCAGCATATCGATGATCGACAGGCCGGCGACGAACTCCGCCTTACGCCCCGAGCGACGCGAATCAAGCGGTGTCTGGCAGTAGTCACTCGGCTGGCTTGCGAGGAATGACAGCGTGATGCCATTGGCCGCAAAGGGCGCCGCCTGGTAGAGCTTGCGGCCGCCGATGCTGTTGATGTAACCCTCGGCCCCGCGTATCAGTGACATCTCGATCAGACGGTCCTGGGCCTTGAGACTGCGGTCGTGCTCAAGCTTACTGGTCAGCAGAAAGCGACACTCCAGCCCCAGGTAGTCACACACCCGCTCGAAGCTGTACTTGCACAGCGCCCCGATGCGGCGGTCTTCATGCTGGAACACCGCCTGCAGCAGCGGCATGACCTGTGCGTAATACGGCGCCTTGGCATAGGCGTGATGCAGCGTGATCAGCAGGCTGTCCGGTGTCGGGCCGAAGACGAGTTCGCTGATCAAGCGGTTGGGCGATGCCTTGGGCACCGACAGCGTGAAGCGATGCGCCTTGCCGCCCAGCAGCACATTGTTGCGATTGATATAGCCACGCGGAATGAAGGCGACATCGTCATAGACGAGAAACTCGTCACAGGCATGCATCAGCTGGAAATAGCCGATATGCGGGAACAGATAGGGCTGCATGATCGCGATGTTCATGATCAGGCGGCCTTGACGTGGCGATTGACGATGATGCGCACCGCCCCGAGGATCTCGCTGACCTCAAGCCCCGAGTAGAGCGGCAGGCACAGGATACGACTGGCGATATCGGTGGAATGCACGATCTGCGGGGTGATGACATCCTCGTCCTGCAATTCGGCGGCGGGCCGCCCGAGGAAGGACAGCGATTCCAGCGACGGGCAGAAGTAACGTCGTGCCAGATAGCCTTCCTGCTGCAAACGCTGCATCACCTCGAGCAGCATGCTTTCGCTTTCGAGAATGATCGGGAAGTAGGCGTAATTCAGGCTGGCGCCGGTCTGGCGGGTCTGCAGCTGGACATTGCCGCGCAGCGCCTGGGCATAGGCATGCCAGACCAGCGCCCGGCTCTCCAGATTGCCTTCGATCTCATCCAGCACGCACAGCCCCATCGCCGCCTGGAATTCGTTCATCTTGGCGTTGATGCCCAGCTCCTCGATGCACTCCGGGCCGATGATGCCGAAGTTGATCAACTTGCGGGCGCGTTCCAGGTCTTCCTTGCGCTTGAAGATGATCGCGCCGCCTTCGATGCTGTGGAACAGCTTGGTGGCGTGGAAGCTCAGGGTGCTGGCATCGCCATGTGACAGCAGGCTGTTGCCGCGATAGGTCACGCCGAAGGCGTGGGCACCGTCATAGATGACCTTCAGATCATGCGCCTCGCCCAGCGCATCGATGGCCTCGACATCACAGGCATTGCCGAACACGTGCACCGGCACGATGGCACGGGTGCGTGGCGTGATGGCCGACTCGATGCGTGCCGGGTCCAGACACAGGGTGTCGGGGTCGATATCCGTGAATACCGGCTGCATGCCCTCCCACTTCAGGCTGCTGGCGGTAGCGATGAAGGTGAAGGGCGTGGTGATGACCTCCGCCGATTCGTACTGGCCCGGCATCTGGGCGATGCCCAGCGCGCGATAGGCGATCTGCAGCGCCAGGGTGCCATTGCTGACCAGCAGCAGGTTCTCGACGCCCAGGTAGGTTTCCAGACGCCGAGTGAGCTCCTGCTCGAGCGGGCCGTGGTTGGTCAACCAGCGCCCCTCGAAGATGGAATCCACATAGCGGTCGAAATTCTCCCGCTCCGGGAAGTAGGGACGCGTCACCGTAATCATGATATCGACTCCTTTCGTACATCAGATGAAGGTTGGCTCTGACAGCAGACGAGTGCCGGTGCAGCGCGTTCGCTGCCGGGTTCCTCTGGCAGCGACTCGCTACACGTTTCAGAGAAGTGCCGCACACTCGCCTGCGGAGACACTCGTCTACAGACGTCTATAGATAGTGCAGGCCCGCTCAGCGCGAGCCGTTGCCGCTGATCACGATCTTGATGGTGCGGATCACCACCAGCAGATCGAGCCAGAAGGAAAAGTGCTTGATGTAGAAGAAGTCGTATTCCAGCTTGCGGATCATGCCTTCCACTTCAGCGGCGTAACCCTGCTCGACCTGTGCCCAGCCGGTGATGCCCGGCCGCACGACATGGCGGTAGTGGAAGAACGGCACATCCTTGCGATACCAGTCGGCCAGATTCATCGACTCGGGGCGCGGGCCGATCAGGCTCATGTCGCCCTTGAGCACATTGAACAGCTGGGGCAGCTCATCGAGACGGCACTTGCGGATGAAGCGCCCGACTCGCGTGATGCGTGGATCACTGCCTTCCTGGGTGAAGCCCGCGCCCTTCATGCCGTCATACATGCTGCGGAACTTGTAGACGGTGAAGGGACGACAGTGAAAGCCCATGCGGGGCTGGCGAAAGATCACCGGCCCGGGACTGTCGAGGCGAATCGCCAGCGCCGTCAGCAACATGACCGGCGCCAGCAGCGGCAGCATGAGCGCGGCGACGGTGAAGTCCATCCAGCGCTTGATGACCTCATAGTCTTCCCGCGGCGTCAGCGAGCCGAACTCGTTGGCGTAGAGGTGATCCAGCAGCACGCGACCGGTGATCATCTCGTGGGCATGGGTGGCGTGATAGACCGGGATACGGTGGATGGTGCAGTCGGCCAGGAAGCTCTCCCACTCGCTGGGCAGCTTACCGCGCAGGTCCGCCACCACGCCGTCGATACGCGGCAGGCCGACCAGGTCAGGCCCGCGCAACGACAGCCACTCGACGCCCGGGCGAGTACATAGACTCGGCGCCTTGCCGTAGGGCACCACCGCGAAGCGCATCCGGCGCAGTCGGGTGTCGATGTAGTAGTAGGCCGTGCACAGGCTCACCGCGAGCAGGAAGGACAGGCCGACCTGGTGACGCGAATACTCAAGCCCCAGCACGCCCAGCACCATCATCAAGGTCAGATAGGAGATGACGATCGCCGGCACGACATAGAGGTAGGAGCGCGTGCCCGGCAGGCGGGACAGGCGATTGACCGCCGTCACCGACAGGGTGTACGCCACACCGGTGCCCAGCAGGGCATGCCACTGATCATCGCTGGTCAGCCACCAGTGGGTGTCACCCTGCATCAGCTGGTTCAACCCTGCCTGGTACAGTGCCGGCGCGATGACCACCACCAGCATCCCGAAGATCAGCTGCAATCGCTTGCTGGCCAGCAAGCGCTCGTAGTGATGCGAGTAACGCCGCTGGTGCTCCATCGACAAGGGTATACCGCTCATCGTGCTTACCTCCTCCGTGATTCAAGCGTCATGAGAGCTGCCAAGCGAGACGATGTCAGGCGTAGCTGTAGTTGTAATAACCGTAGCCATGCTTGTCGCCAGCTTGCGGTTCGATGGCATTCAGGATGGCGCCCTTGACGTGAATGCCATTGTTCTCGAGCTTCTTGCGTGCATGCTCGAGTTCGCGCACCTGGTTCATGCCAAAGCGCGCCACCATCAGACTGGCGCCGACGTGACGACCGATGATCAGCGCTTCGGTCACGGCCAGTACCGGCGGCGTGTCGATGATGATCAGGTCGTAACGCTCACCGAGTTGCTCCAGCAGCTCGGCGAAATTGGGCTGCATCAACAGCTCCGACGGGTTGGGCGGCGCGACGCCACGGCCCAGGAAATCAAGATTGTCGATGCGCGAGTGATACAGCACGCTGTCCAGCGGACTGGCACCGCTGAGCACATCCGACAGACCGCCCTGCTCGGAGGTACGCTGGAAGGCGTGATGCAGGTGGCCGCGGCGCATGTCGGCATCGATCAGCAGCACGCGCTGACCGGCCTCGGCACTCACCGCCGCCAGATTGAGGCTGACGAAGCTCTTGCCGATGCCCGGGCTCGGCCCGGTGAACATCACCGACTTGCGGCGGTTGTCGAGCAGGGCGAAGTGCAGGCTGGTACGCAGGCTGCGCAGGGCCTCGATACTGATATCCGACGGCTGAGAGGTGGCCAGCACCCCCTGATAGATCTCGCGGCCGCCCTTCTCGCCCTTGAGGCGCACGCGGCGCATCATGTTGTGCTGCTGCGGCGACAGCGGCACCGTGGCGTAGACGGGCAGGTCCAGTGCCTCGATCTGCTCGGCGGTGTCGATGCCCTTGCGCATCGCATGCCGCAGCAGCGCGGCCAGCGTGCCCAGCATCAGGCCGATCATGCAGAACACGGCCAGCATCAGGGACGTCTTCGGCGAGATGGGCACTGGCTGCAGCACTGCCGGGTCCAGGATGCGCACATTGCCGACGGTGCCGGCCTTCTTGAGGCGCACTTCCTCGCGCTTGTTGAGCAGCGCGACATAGATTTCCTGGCTGACGGTGACATTGCGGTTCAGGTTGAGCGCCTCGCGCTGGGCGGCCGGCAGTTGCTCGGCCTGCTTCTGCACGCGCGCCTTCTCCTGATTGAGCGAATCACGACGTGCCACCAGCGCCCGATAGGCCGGGTGCTCGCTGGTGTAGGCACGGGACAGCTCGGCCAGGCGCAGCTTGATCTCGGTCAGCTGATTGTCCAGCCCGACGAGGTTCTCCATCACCTGCTGACTCTCGGCGGTCAGATCGACCGAGTCGCGACGGCGGCGATAGTCGTTGAGTGCCGATTCGGCCTCATCGAGCTGGCCACGCAGCGTCGGGATCTGGTCGCCCAGAAAGCCGAGCTGATTGTCCGCCTCGGCAGATTCCCGCTCGATGTTCTGCTGCAGGAAGACATTGGTGATGGTGTCCAGGGTGTTGACGATGGCGGTCTGGTCACTGCCGGACAGGCTCAGCGTGACCACCCCGGTGTCGGTGCCATTGCGCACGGCGGTGAAGCGCGACTTGAGCGAGTTGATGGCGCTCAGGTCCGAGATGCTGGTCAGCGTGAAGCGCGCCCCCGGCTCGGCTGACAACTCGCGCACGAAGACCTTGATGCCCTCCGCCAGCGCGTTCTCGCCCACCTTGCCATCGACGATCGCCTGCCCCTCGGCATCCAGCAGGCGGTAGCGCTCATCGCCCAGGGCCTCGAGGGTCAGCGTCTGCTGTTGCCACGGGCCGCTGAGCTCAAGCGTGGTGACCTTGAGGGTGTCATCGCCCCAGGCGTAATCCTGCCCGCCCAGGCTTGCCGGCAGGCGCAGATGGCGGTTGGAGAGCCAGTCACCGATGACCGGGTAACGCACCGGAGAGACCACGATATTGAGGCGCTCGCGATCCACGGCCTGGCCCAGTACCAGTCGTGAGGCGAGAATTTCCAGCTCATCGCTGGTGCTGCTCTCATCGCTGCCGGTCGCCTGACCGGCCAGCGGCCCCAGCAGGCTGGCGCTGCCGCCCTTGTCCTCGATCTGGATCAGGGAATCGGCCAGGTAGATGCGCTGCTGGCTACCGACGAGATAGATGCCCAAGAGGGTGAACAGCAGCGTGCTGCCGATCAGCCACCAGCGTCGATGCCAGAGCAAGGCGAGAATGGTGCTGAAATCGAGTCGGCGCGTGGTGTCCTTGCCAGGCTGTGCAGAAGAGGATGGCATGGGAGAGGTGTACTGATTCATGACGCCGCCTTGAGTAAACGATTCAGGCCCGGCAGGCAGGTGATACGGCAGGTCGCGACGCGACCTGCCATGCGGGAGTGGGACATGACCTCAATCCTCGATGTCATCGATGACCGAGACGAAGGCCCCGGTACTGGTCACGGACGGCAGCAGCTGGCTCAGCACACGGTTCCAGCGGCTGACCGGTGCGGCGGTCACGTAGACCACATCACGCGGTTGCAGCGGGAAGCGCGCGCCCAGCATCAGCGAGGTCGCATCCGAGATATCGAGAATGAAGACCGTGGCCAGCTTGTCGGACTCCGGCGAATTTTCACGCACCACGAAGACGCCTGACGGATTGGCGCGGTCCTCATCGACCCCGCCGGCCCGTGACAGCGCATCGGTGAGGCTCAGACGTTCATTGCCCACCGGCATGTTGCCGGGCTTGAGTACCTGACCGAGCACGAAGACGTTCTGGTCTTCCGCCACCGGCACATTGATCACGTCGCCATCCTTGAGCAGACGGTTCTGACGCATGTCGCCCTGCTGCAGCAGCTGATAGAGACTCAGGTGCTCCTGCTGGCCGTCGCGCGTCAGCGTGATGTTGTGGGTGTTGGCCAGTGCCGTGACCCCGCCGCTGGCACTGATGGCATCGATCAGGGTCAGCGGAACATCCGTGACCGGCACAAAGCCGGGTTCGGTCACGGCGCCACTCAGGTAGACGCGTTTGGAGCGGAATTGCGCCACCGAGACATTGACCTGCGGCTCGGTGATGTAACGGGACAGCCCCGCGACCAGCGCGGCGCGCACCTCATCCACTGTCATGTCGCGAATGTTGATGCGCCCGACATAGGGGTAGAACAGCGTGCCATCCGGCTGGACGATGTAGGTCAGTGCCTCGACCGTCTGACGCTGCACACCGCTTTCCTGAGCCAGGTCCAGCGGCGTGCTCAGATTGATGGCCAGAATATCGCCGCCGCCCACGCGGTAGACGTACTGCTTGATGTCATCGACCAGCTCAGGCGGCGCGGGAGCGGTCTGGGCGGGGCGTGCGCGATAGTTGGAGATCAGCCCGGGGGTGATCGGCGTGACTTCCACCTGGTCGGTCAGCGGCGCGACCTCGGCTTCATAATCCATGTGCCCACCGGGCGCGAAGGCACACCCGCTCATCGCCAATACCACGGCGGCAAATGAGAACGCCCGGAGCGTCGTTCTGACCGGTATATCCATATCCTGTCTCTTCCCCTGTGATCCTGACCGCTACCGCCAGGCGCTGTTTCGGCACGCTACCGCCCCGAGGAACTGGCGTTCTCCCCTGCTGCCGATAGCGGCGCCCTGTTGGCGTACATGTCATCTGTCATGGAGTGGTCACGCCTGCCCTTCGATACCCCTGCGATATCCCCGGACACACGTCAGGCATGTGTCCATGACACATGCCCATGACCGAACTCCGAAATGGAACGTTTATTAGTATTTTAGTAATTCACTACCAGGCATCTAACACATGCAACATATTGCGTTGATCGACTTTCTCATCAATCAAGACAACATGACTCATTTGATTAACCGATACTTATAAGATTGATCGCACCAACATTACTGATTACTTCTTTCTTGCACTTTTATTGACATTTCTGTTCAAGCGACTCGTTGCTTGAACCTGTCAGGGGCCACTGTCGACGGAAGGTTTGTGCAGCCCCTTCAAGCGGGCGAGACCTGACGATCTCGTTGGCGAGTCAGCTGGCACGGCAGCGTCAGAACGGGATGAGAATTCATGCCCGCATGCATTCCATGGAGAGGTGCGATGATTGAGGTGCAACGTTCGATCGCCCGGATGCGCCTGCGCCATCTGCCCGACCTGGCAGGTAGCGCGACCTCGAATGAGGCGACCGCCCAATGCCCCGCAAGGCAAGGGACACGGCCGCTGGCGCGTAAGGCACCGACGGCTTCGTCAATCACGTCCAATATATCAAATCCATTTAATACAATGTGTTACTGACATTCTCTGCCTGAGCTGACGCACTATCCTGTACGTCTGTGGCAAGCTCGGGTCTGACTGACCACCCGGCGGCAATGACCCCGACCCCAGACTCGACCCCGGGACTTGATGCCTTCTCATGAGGCATTTCGCCGTACCCGGTGTCGCACGCTGGAGCGGTACCTCTACCCGCCTGACTGCCCAGCTGCGAGGCCCGGCCTGCTCTTGTCTCGTGCTTGTATCTGCTTGTGTCGCTCGACTCCTGCGCATGCTGTCTGCATGCCTCGGCCATGCCCGGCGACCTCGATAGGCCGTGACATGACGCACGTCGCAGCGAAGAGAACCTGGCGCTTTACCGGCGACGTCTGATTCGCCAATAAGCGACATTACTGTCCCCTCTTCAACAAGGCTGATAATAAATCAATTGACTTCAACAGCAAGGACTTGTCGGGTCGTCGAGACGATTGTACTGGCGGTGATAACTTTAAGCTGCTTCCCCTAATCCTCATCATTGGCAGTCAGGTACCTGACAGACGACAGATTACCCTTAGCGCATCTAATGCGAATTGCGAAATCAAACTACTTTAATTTAGCAACAACTCATCATCTGACTCATCTTTGCAGAATGAGAAATCCCAATCGCACTTTGCACAGGCCCCACATTCGCTCCGCAGATCCCTGGATACGCCCCGCAAACGTTTAGCAGATACCGCGCAGATGCCTCGACCACGCCTGGACACGCCCCAAAGATGAAAAGGCCAGGGGGTGTCAGCGACGCCCCCTGGCCTTTCCAATGGCGATCATGAGCGACGCGACGTGGCCGGCTTTCCTGAACATGCCTTTCCTGAACATGCCCTTCCGTCACTTGGGTGTCCGCTGCGGACACTCAGGGCGTCACCTCCAGCCCCGAGGCGTCCTGCGCCAGTTGGTGGCTGCCATACAGTGCCAGATGCCCGCTCAGGGCGGTATCGATGTGATAACTGGCCCCGTAACGGCGCGCGTTGCGGGCGAAGGCACGCCGCAATTCAGCATCCCCCACCAGTCGCCCCAACGCCTCGGCGTAGCGCTCAGGCGTATGCTGATCAACCACCAGGCCATTGCCGACCCGATGCACCACCTCGGCACAGCCGCCGACATCGGTGACCAGCACCGGCAGGCCACTGAGCGTCGCCTCCAGCAGCGAGATCGGCAGCCCTTCCCAGGCGGATGACATGATGAAGGCATCGGCGCTGGCCAGCAGCCCCGCCACATCCGAGATATTGCCCAGCAAGCTGACCTCATCATGGAGCCCGAGCGCCTCGATCTGCGCCATCAGCTGTGCCTTGTGCGGCCCCTCGCCGGCGATCCTGAGCGTGAACACCAGGCCCTGCGCCTTGAGTCTGGCGCAGCTTTCCAGCATCAGGGGGTATTGCTTGGCATCGGTCAGACGTCCGATCGCCGCCAGCTGCACCGGGGCCTGCTGATTCGCCTTCCGCCAACCACTGGCCTTGAGACGCGCGCCGGAAACGGCGTTGTCGATCTGCACCACCGTACGCGCCGCAATCGGCGCCAGCTTGTCGGTGCAGGCGCGACAGATACCGACGTAGGCCGTCACGCGACGATCAAACAGCCGGAACATCCAGGCCGGCGCGCCCAGTTCGATGCTGTGCACCGTCATCATCACCGGCAACTGGCGCGGCAACCCAAAGGCGAACATCAGTGCGTAATACAGGTGGCAATGCACCACATCCGGCGCGAAGCGCGTCACTTCCCTGCGCAGCCTCGTCACGCCTCGCCACGGGCGACGGCGTGTCTCGATGCCCAGAAACGAGTAGCTGACATTGCCGGCACTCAGCTGGCTCAGAAAGCGATGCTCGTATTCGAGGTCACGGCCACATTCCGCGGCGGTTTCCAGAAAGGTGATATGCACACTGTGGCCAGCGGCCACCATCGCCAGACTCAGGTCCTTGACGTAGACCTCGGCGCCGCCAGAGGCGGGAGTCGAGATGACATGCATGATTCTCACGGCGATAGCCTCCTGCTGTCGTTCATGAAAAAAGTGAGGGCGGCTGCCCTCACTTGTCTGTCCACTGGCTGTCTTGCCTACCACCCTCATCCAGGCGGTCGTCATGCCGATCAGATCACCTTCAACAGCGCCGGGGCTTCCAGCCCCTCAAGCAGCGTGCGCCAGCTGGCCTCGACGGTATTGCGCGAGAAGCGGTCCAGACCGTAATCCACATTGGCGCGCAACCTGTCGAGCACCGCCTCATCTCCCAGCACCTCATCAAGCTGACGGGTCATGGCTTCCACATCGCCCTGCGCGACCAGATAGCCATTGACGCCATGCTTGATGATCTCGCCCGGCCCGGCCGGACACGCGAAGCTGACACAGGGCATACCACAGCTCAGCGCCTCGACCAGCACCAGGCCAAAGCCCTCGAAGCGCGACGAGAGCACGAACAGGTCCGCCGCGGCGTATTCGCGCCGGATGTCCCGGCATTGGCCCGGCATCTGCAGCTGATGGGCGATCTTCAGGCGCTCGGCCTGCGCCATCAGGGCGCCACGCTCTGCGCCCTCGCCGACGATGCGCAAGACCCAGCCATCACGGGTCGCCTCAGGCAACGCCGCCCAGGCCTCAAGCAGCAGATCGAAGCCCTTCTGCGGCTCGAGGCGGCCGACGGCCACCGCCACCCTGGGCGACCTGGCGTCTCGTAAGTCCGCCACTCGCTCAGCACTGCTCTCACGGCTCTGAAGCGCCTGACGCTCGGCAACGACATGCTCAAGCGGATTGAGGTTGGGCACCACGCTGAGTCGCTCGCGGGCGGCTGGATGCAGACGCTCCCAGTAGTGGCGGTCTTCATGCGACAGCACCACGATGCGGTCGGCGCGATGCGCCGCCAGACGCCGCGCCGTATCACGGCGAGCAACGCCGAGATCCGAGGTGGCATTGAAGTGCTCCCAGCACAGGTAGCGCGTGCGGCGACAGAGAAGCGTCGGCAGCAGGAAGGGCAGGAAGCCGATGCTCTCGACCACCACCACCACGTCCGGGCGCTTGCGCAGCACCACCCACAACAGGCGCAGGAACAGCCACAGGCCACGCACGGCGCCCAGATGCGAGCGCTCGGGATAGAGTGATTCGTGCACGATATCGTCATGCAGCGGATAGGGACTCTCCGCCGGGCCATATTCGCTGAGAATCTCGACCTGATAATCGCCACTGGCGGCCAGCATGTTGGCGGTATCGGCGCAGGCACGTTCGGTGCCGCCGGTGCGTGACTGGGCACCGGTATAGAACAGGATATGTTTATGAGTGCTCATGAGGCGTATTGGCTCCGGCGGACAAGTTGCCGGGACAATGCCGGGCTCACTGCATAGCTCATCAACAGCGCCTGCTCCTTCAGCGAGAGCTGGCGCAGAGATGACCAAGACGCTTGTCGTACCTGGTCGAGCACGACCTTGCGCACCCGCGAATCATCCGCCGTCTTGTTGATCGCCTGACGCATGATGAAGCTGACGCCGACGAACCGCAGGCCGCGGATTTCCAGCAGGGCCATGCCGTGCTTCGCGGCGAAATGCTCACGATAATGCTCCGCGAAGACCCGCCAGCTGCGGTGAAACTTGTCCAGTTCCTGGTTGCTGAACGGCTTGCGCGTCAGAGAGCCGTCACTGCGCTTTTCGAAGTAATACAGCACCTCGGGCAGATACAGCACGCGCTCTGCGCGTCCGAACAGATCCAGGTTATAGAGGCCATCCTGCGACACGGGCAGGTCAGGGAAGCTCAGCGAGCAGGCCAGGTCGGCGCGGATCGCCTTGCCCCAGGGAGACGACACGATGGTGTCATGCATGAAGTCACGAAAGGCCCGGGCCAGCGGGCGCTCCTCGGCCTGCTGGCAGAATGCCAGGCTGTCGTGATCGCCCTTGGGGCCTTGCAGGCAGTAGCGGAAGACCACCGCCTCGGGCGAGTCGAACGCCTCGATGCGGGCCTGCAGAATATCCAGCGCGCCAGGCGCGAAATGATCATCGGCGTCACAGAACAGCACATAGCGGCCGCTGACCAGACTCAGACCATGATTGCGCGTGCCACCCGGCCCCATGTTGTGAGGATTGCGGCGCAGGACCAGCCGCCCGGGGATGTCAGGCGTCTCGCCGGGCGGCGTGGACACTGAGGATTGCTGCTCCATTTGCTGCTGCGCCTGTCGCTCAGCCCACAGGAATCCATCATCCGTCGAGCAATCATCAATGATGATGTGCTCATAGGATGCCTGGTTGTCACGCAAGCTGTTGATGCAGCGCGCAAGACCATCCCCTGAATTGTGATTTGGCGTCACGATGGAAAAGTAAGGCGACTTCCCTGTATAGCGTTCCATGCCCTGCCTTCTTTATTGTTCACTGTCATTGACCAGCACAGCCGACCAGCGCCCTCGAAGCAGAGCACACACTGCACTGAAGAGTGGGTCAGTTCTTGCGACTGACTTTTATTCGCAATTTCTTGGATTTTAGTGCTTGAGTCCCGATCATCCGACAGGAGCTGATCCTGCACTGAAGATGACAGGTGAACGGCGTCACCCTGAGGAGTGGACACTGGAGGGATGTCCGCTCGTGAGAAAGGTAGTGGCAGAAAGTGGCAGCAAATGGCGACACTTCCTGCCCCGCCGTTGACCACAGACTAATAATCCCCCTCAGCCCAAACAAGCTGCGCTGTCGCCAAAAGCCGAAATCATGAGCGTTTATGCGCCAATCCTCCGGCAACTCATGCCAGATACTGATAATCAGTGACTACTGAAATACGCCCCGCCCACTGAGCCAATTGAGCCAGCACGACCAAAGCCGTCATGCCCGCGGCCTTATGTGACGCACATCAACGTGAGCACTTTGCGCGAGTGTCATACTGCCAGAGCGCGATGCAGGCTATGATGGCAGGCATTGGTCGGCCTCCCCGCACGCGCACGGCGCCCGCTCTCAAGCGCCCTTGCCTGCCAGCGCCAAGCGTCGCGCATGCTGGAGCCAGCGCCGTCCTGCCCTTTCTGTTCTATCCCCCCCTTGCCCACGGAGACTTCATGGAGCCTTGGCAACTTGTCGCCATCATGATGAGTCTGGCACTCGCCAGCTATATCCAGACCCTGACCGGTTTCGCCTTCGGATTGATCGTGATGGGCCTGCTGGCGACCCTCGATGTGCTGCCCATCGAGAGCGCCGCATTGCTGTGTACTCTGCTGGGCCTGTTCAACAACGGGATGGCCATGCGTGGGCACTGGCGAGAGATCAATCCGCGCCTGGCACGCCGCCTGCTGGTCACCAGCCTGCCAATGTTGCCGGTGGGCTATTTCCTGGCAGTCTGGCTGGGCAGTGAAAGAGCCCCCCTGCTGGGCATGTTGCTGGGCATCGTCATCCTGATCGCCTGTCTCGCCCTGCTGGCTCAACCGGGCCCGCGTGCCACGACATCGCCACGCTGGCACTTTCATACCGCGGGTGTGCTGTCAGGCCTGATGGGGGGATTGTTCGCGGCCAATGGCCCGCCTCTGGTGGTCGTGCTCTATCGTCAGCCGATGACCCTGATCGCCATTCGCTGCACGCTGTTCGGTGTCTTCATCGTCACCGGCATCGTGCGCATGGGCCTCAGCATCGCGGCCCCGGGGCGTATCGGCGACACCCTGCCCCAGCTGCTGCTCGTGGGTTTGTCGGGCGCCCTCGTCGTGATGCTCTTCACCGAGCTGGCGCGTCGCTTCCCGCCGCCCTTGAGTGACAATCGTCTGCGTCAGGTCGCCTATGCCATTCTGCTGGTCTCGAGCGTCAATCTGATCATCAAGGGCCTGATCTGATGTCTCAGCCCCCACCACCAGCACAGGACACAGCTGATTCAGCAGGCGATGAAGGCTTCATCGAGTTGTCGGGGAGCACGATTGACGCCATCAAGGCAGCGGGCAGAAAGCTTGATGAGGACGTTCAGGCGGGACGTATCCCTGCGGGCAGCTCGCGCTGGATGATGGCACCGTCGGGGGAGCGCTTCTGCATTCGTCATTCCGGCCCAGCCCTTGATGCAGAGACTGATGAAGACTCTGATGACGCGCCCGAGCCAGACGCTGACACGCATCGCCAGTCACTGGTGACTCGCTGCTGGCAGCGCCTGCTGGCGCGCGTGAAGCGCTGACGGGATTTCCCGAGGCCAAGCCCTCGAGAAAGCTCGCGATAAAGCCCTCCATACAGCCTGCAACAAGAAAGGGACTGCCCATGGGCAGTAATGCCAGTCAGTTAAGCCTATTCTCCATAAGCTGATCATGAGACCTTCCTGTGCCAGGTACACTTATTATGGGAAGGTCTCATGCATTTCAGCGACGCCATTGATGCCATTGCCAAGGCGGCAC
>NZ_JADPPY010000023.1:0-54340 GCF_018340035.1 Cobetia sp. MC34 | reverse complement strand
ATTATATGATCGGTTACTACAGCAGCCTCAGGCCGCACAAGCATAACGATGGGATACCGCCGAACTTGGCAGAAAAGAACTACTGGAATGCTCAAAGCTCGGTGGCCAAAAACACTTGACCACTACAAAAGGCGTGATACGCGCAATAAAACATACGCTTGAACGCGGTCTCACAGCAGATGCGACAAAAAGTCAAAGCCTGAGAACGACAAAGTCGATGATTTATCGTTTAAGATTGTCTTGGACATAGCACGCGGAGTTATTGATCATTCACTAAAACAAGGTTAGGTCATAACAACATGCCAATGGCCCATTGCGTCCCTCGGGATGCACCAAGATAGACCGACCGGGAGAGACCGCATGAACGCAACACTTTCCACAGCTGCAAGGAATAACCCCATGTCAGTGTCCAGCGATGCCATCACCCTGCACCAGGCCGGTGACCGCGTCATCGAAGAAGCTACTGCCCTGCTCAAGGCGATGGGCAACGAGAACCGCCTGCGCATCCTATGCCTGCTCAGCGACAGCGAAATGTCGGTGAGCGAGCTCAACTCGCGCCTGGAGCTGTCGCAATCCGCGTTGTCACAGCATCTGGCCATTCTGCGTCGTGAAGGCATGGTCCGCACACGCCGCGCTTCGCAGACCATCTACTATTCGCTGCAAGGCCCCAACGCCACGGGTATCATTCGTGCCCTGCAGGAGCTCTATAACTGAAAAAGGGCGCCAGCCGGTGACTGACGCCCCTTGAGGGGAATGTCGCTGAGTCACGCTGATCGTGACCCGCTGGACATCTGTATCACTCGCCGACTCCAACAAGATCGGGCAGGCCACGGAATGGCCTTCCAAGCCTCTTCTCTTTGCCAGCAACGGCAATCTCTTTTACTGCTGATGCCAGCGCGACTCCGCATTGCGCTCCAGCACGCGGTCCAGCACACGATCCAGACTCGATGTCACACCCTTGCCGAAACGGTCCATCACGCGGCGCGGCTTCTCGAGACTCACCTCGAATATCTTGACCTCTTCCTTCAGATAGCGCGCCAGCAACGCCTGACTGGTACCGACCTCGTCGATCAGACCGATATCGATGGCTTCACTGCCATACCAGATATCGCCCTGGGACACTGCCTCGACGTCCAATTGCGGACGACGGCCGCCGACATGCTGCTTGAACAGCTCATGGGTGCGCGCCAGGTCCGACAGGAACTTCTCACGCCCTTCTTCACTGTTCTCGCCGAGCATGGTCAAGGTGCGCTTGTAACGCCCCGCCGTCAGGATCTCGACATCCACATCATGCTTCTTGAGCAGACGGTGCACATTGGGCACCTGAGCCACGACACCGATCGAGCCGATGACCGCAAAGGGCGCTGCCACCACGTGATCCGCCGCACAGGCCATCATGTAACCGCCACTGGCCGCGACCTTGTCGACCGTGATCGTCAGTCGCGCGCCACTGGCACGCAGACGGTCCAGCTGTGCCGCGGCCAGACCATAGGCATGCACCAGGCCACCACCGGACTCAAGTCGCAGCACGACCTCATCCTGCTCACCCAGCACGCCTTCCAGTGCCGTGATCTGTTCTGCCAGGCTTTCCACACCACTGGCCTTGATGTCGCCGACGAAGTCGAGCACGAAGACCCGACGCCCACGCGTACTGGCCGGCGCATCGTCCTTGTCCGCATTGCCGCCCTTGTTGGCTTTCGACTTGGCCTTGAGCGATTTCTTGAGCGCCTTGGCTTCCTGCTTGTGCTTCTTGGCCCGCGCCTTTTCCTTGGCGGCGTACTCTGCCTCCTCCAGTCCGGCGTGGCTCAATTCGCGCTGATAGCCCTTGATGCGCTCATGCCAAGGGCGAATCTTCAGCTTGGCCTGGCGCTCCCCCGCTTCCCCCTGTCGTGCACGTGCAATGATGAGCACGATGGCCCCGATCGCGACCACCACGGTGATCGCCTGGGCCAGAAAGAGGCCGTACTGTGAAATCCATTGCATGCACTTGCTCCTGAAACATTGAAGAAGGTGTCTGATCTCTCGCCAGCACGTGAGCGGCAATTGCTCGCTCTCGAGTGCATGGGTGTCAGGCAGAAGGTCAAGGCATCTGCCAAACGATCAGGGCCCCATAACGAAATCACCGGCTAAAGGGCCGGTGCGGGATGGTACTCGATATGGGGGCGAGCTTGCCCGCCTGCAAGGCTGGCAAGCGCCTGAGCAGATTACACATTGCTCGTATTGTCATGGGACTGGCGTACCGCCTGTGCGGGCTCTCCAGGTGGCCTGGACGCCATCCGTACGTTATCTCTGTACGTTACCTCTGCAGGTTCAGAGCTGGGCGCTGAAGCGCGGAACACGCCAGATCGATCACACGACTTGATTGGAACGCTCGTTTGAAATAGTCTGATGTCAGTCTTGAAGGTCAGCAGCGTGATCACTTCATGGTGAGCTAGGTGATGGACGACACCTCACCTCTCGCCATGTACGTCATCTTTCCCCGTGACCATTGGCCTTTCTCCACCGCTAGCACTGACAAGGAATATCACCATGGCCGACGCCAACGCCGTCATCGACATGCTCAAGAGCCGTTTCAACCCCGAAGCCGCCAAGGGCATGGATGAAGTCTTTCAATTCAACATCACCGACAGCGATGACTACTACATGGTCGTCAAGGACGGCACTCTAGACGTCGGCGAGGGTGAGCACGATGATCCGTCAGTGACCCTGAGCACCGACAGCGATACCCTCAAGGGCGTAATGAAAGGCGAAGTCGACGGCATGCAGGCCTTCATGACTGGCCGCCTGAAAGCCACCGGCAACATCATGCTGGCCACCAAGCTGACGTCTCTGTTCCCGAACAAGTAAGCGTCTACTTGAGCAGGTGCATCGTTGCGAACAAGCCTGATGGAAAGGGTCGCTTGATGCACCAGCCAAGGAAAACGCCCCGGCCAATGGTCGGGGCGTTTTCTTTGGGGAGAGGCTCAGAATTTCAGCGGCCCGTCGCGACCGAGCGCAGGAAGTTGTCGATCAAGGCATGCGAGATCGAGAACTTCGGGGGCAGCCCCGGCAAGTCTTCCGGCGTGAACCACTGGGCATCCTCTATCTCGACACCATCGATGGTGATGTCGCCACCGGCATATTCCGCGTAGTAGCCCAACATGAACGAGTGCGGGAACGGCCACGACTGACTCTGGAAATAGCTGACTCGCCCGACCTCGACACCGACTTCCTCGTGCACCTCACGCCGCACGGCTTCCTCGGCACTTTCACCGGCTTCGATGAAGCCCGCCAGGGTCGAATACATGCCCGGCCCGAAGCGCGGACTGCGTGCCAGCAACATCTCGCGGCCCCGGGTGATCAGCGTGATGATGCACGGCGAGATACGCGGGTAGCTGCGATGCTGACAACCGGTGCAGTGCATGGCGAATTCATGCTCCAGTCGCTTCATGCGCTTGCCACAACGGCCACAGAATCGATGGTCTCGCAGCCACTTGAGCACCTGCAACGCACTGGAAAGCAGCGGAAATTGATCACGTGGCAGCGTATGCAGCCACTGACGCGCGGCGGGCCAATCGGCACTGCCATTCTCACCGAACACCGCAATCGGCGCGCCCTGCCATTCCCCGAGGGCCACGGCGCCGCTGGGCCAGTCCGCGATGGGCTGGATGATGCCGCCATCCGGCGCAGGCGCCACGCCATCACGCCCCACGCGAATCAGATAACCATAGCGCTGGGTCACACGCGAGAGATCACGAATCAACATCAGGCGTCGTCTCCGCGGTTGCCTCGGCTGTCCAGACTGGCACTATCAATACTGCCCAGTGCATCGATCGAGAGGCGATCGAACAGGCACTCATCCGCCTTGCCGCGAATCTCTTCACACCAGGCCGAGTGACGCTCAAGTTCCAGCGCGGAAAGGCCGGGCGTGACCAGACGTGGGCGATCGGCACGCAGGCGGCGAACCCCGACGATACCGCCCTCCTCGCCATCGCCTTCCTCTATCACGTCCAGGCCCAGCGCCGTCTGGCCACCGGTCATCGCCAGATAGACGTCGCCGAGAATCTCGGCATCCAGCAAGGCGCCATGCAGCACGCGATGCCCGTTGTCGATATCGTAGCGCTTGCACAGCGCATCCAGATTGTTGCGCTGTCCGGGGTGCTTCTCTCGGGCCAGCTTCAGGGTATCGAGTATGGCGCAGTGATCGGCGACCGGGCCCAGCGGGTTGGCGCGCCCGGGGTTGATCAGCCCGAATTCGTGATCGATGAAGCCCACATCGAAGGGCGCATTGTGGATGACCAGCTGGGCACCCTTGATGAAGTCCCAGAAGGCATCGGCAATCTCGGCGAAGACCGGCTCGTTGGCGACTCGCTCATCGGTGATGCCGTGGACCCCGATCGCCTCTGCATCGATCAAGCGCTCAGGATTGACGTACTGATGGTAGGTGCGTCCGGTCAGGCGGCGGTTGATCATCTCCACCGCGCCGATCTCGATCAGGCGATGGCCTTCCTTCGGATCGATACCTGTCGTTTCGGTATCGAGAATAATCTGACGCATCTCAGACCTCTTGGTAAACAGTGACAGCTCCCTGACCGACATCTGCCCTCACCTTCGGGCCGCGCATCAGGGTGCCTCAATATCGGATACTGCATGTCCGTGCTCAAACACGGCTGGCCACCACGCTCGGTGTACCTGCCAGCCGAGGCACTCAGCGGCGGCGCTGCATCTCGTCGATGGCCTCGTTGGCCAACGCATCGGCGCGCTCGTTGCCCTCATCGCCGCTATGACCCTTGACCCAGCGCCACTCGATATCATGACGCTCACTCTGGGCCAGCAGTGCCTTCCACAGATCTTCATTCTTGACCGGCTGCTTGGCTGCCGTCTTCCACCCGCGCTTGACCCAGCCATGCACCCACTTGGTGATGCCGTTCTTGACGTATTCGGAGTCGGTCCACAGCACCACCTGACAGCGCTTGGTGAGCGCCGTGAGCGCCTCGACCGCCGCCATCATCTCCATCCGATTGTTGGTCGTCTGGGCCTCGCTGCCATTGAGTTCCTTGCGATGCTTGCCGCTGACCAGAATCGCGCCCCAGCCACCCGGGCCCGGGTTGCCACGACAGGCACCATCGGTGTGGATGACCACGCGAGTCGGCGCCGCCTTGGATTCGGACGTCGCAGCAGCGGAGGGATTCTGGGATTCGGGCGTGGATGCACTCTGGCTCACAAACGGCACTCTCGACAAAGGAAACGAAGACGGGCAAGTGCGACGGCGCTGGCTGTCACGACAGGGGCAAGCCTGGCTCGCAGAGGCGGGGCTTGGAAACCGCCACCTGACAATCACTCTCCGGGAGCCCCCGCGGCAACAGCAGGCCTCGCCACAATGAGCGTCATTCTACCCACTCGCATCCAGCATGGCCAAAGTCCCTGTGTTTTTTTACAGCTTCCGCCAGACTGAAGCCTTGAAGAAAAGGGAGCCCTGCAGCGAGCCGCCGAGCTAGCCGCGCTCAGACAGATCTCTGCGCGACTCACGCTTCACATGACCCTCACGGGAATGCACCCGCGTGGCCTGGCCGATGGAGACACCGGGAATGGCGACTCGCGGTCGCTTGGCATTCAAGGGTTGCACGTACCCGACATTGCGCCGCGCCCGTATCAACATCAGGCTTCCCAGCGGCAAGTTGTAGCGGCGCCCCATGCGTTCAAGCCAACCGTGTCGCAGGCGTAACCCCGGCAGGTGGAAGCCGGCATAGTCGATACGCTCGATCTCGAAATCCACGAAGGCCAGCCAATCGCGCAGGGCCGCAGGCGTCCGCCAGCTTCCCTCCCAGGGAGTGATGTGGCGACGGCGTGGGTCCAGACGCAGCAGCCCCTCGCCAGATAACGGCTGCCAGGCGACGATGACCAGACAGCCACTGGAGCGCAGCACGCGGGCCGCCTCACGCAGCAGTCGATGCGGCTCCGGCGCGACCTCCAGCAGATGGTGGAGCATCACCAGATCCATGCTCTCGTCCGGCAAAGCCAGCTGCGTCAGCGGGCAGATCAAGGTGGAAGGCGACTCGGCAAGCGCCGCCTCAGGACTCCATTGGATGGCATGGCGGATGGCGGAGAGCGACAGGAGGTCATTGCCGCCCGGGCCCAGGTTCAGGCTGTGAAAACCGAAACAACGCTCGAACAGCGGCGACAGCATCTCGCGCTCCGCCGTCAGGATGTCCTGCCCATCCGGGCCCTCGAAAAAGGCACGCATGGCGCGCACATGGGCACTCAATTGGCGCGCATGCTGTCGCTGGCGCTCCTCGGCGGTCAGGGTCGCGCTGGCCTTGTCCGCACCGGAGTCATTCACACCAAAGGGGCCTTTCCACATCTTGCATCTCCCGGGCTTCAGGCGGGGAGACACTCCCCACGGCATAGACAGGCTTTGACACTTGTCTACATTCTCACACCATAAGAGGTTTGACACTTACCTGCTGGCTCGTCAGGCTTGTTATCCGGAAAATTCAGATTCCCGCCACGAATCAATCCACTGGGCATCATCGTGCTGGCTATTGGCCTTGCGATTGATGGCGCTCATGGACTTTGGCACCGGCGGCCAGTCGTGACTTTTCAAGCGGGATTCTTCTTGATGGGCTCTGCGTCAGCCACTCGGCGCCTGATCGCACACGGCGAGTCTGACCGGGAACGAAATCCCGAAAAGCGAGTCTTGAACAGGACTGCGGGCATCGAGCGTCTCGACACGCTCGGCCCGACACTCAGGATAGAGTGAAGCAAGGTGTTGCCCAACATCCTGCGAATGACCCATAAATATGCGTTGTCGATAATAGAGCATATGGATTGCCCCTCCCGCCCACATACGCGGCCAGGGGAGCGGCCAGGAGCACGACCGTCCTGAGCCGTCTCTGAGCATGATCTTATGCCGCTTTCGACAACTAACTCTCAGTAAGGAGTCGATGGAACCGCCTGCCCATCAGCATTGCAGGCGATGATGACATGCCATGTTCATCTGCTTCAGCCTGGCCGAACCCTCGGCGAGAACGTATGAAGCCCCTTTTCGCGTCACTGGCCTGTCATTGCCTCGATCGACGACTGCAAGACATCAAGAGCACCTGACCACCATGATGAGCGTAACGCCCATAGCGGCCTTTCAGGACAACTACATCTGGTTGATACAGAGCGACGACAACCCCCGCGTGGCGGTCGTCGACCCCGGTGATGCACGCCCGGTGATGGAGGCGCTGGAGTCCAGAGGCCTGACCCTCGACACCATCCTCATCACCCATCACCACCAGGATCACACCGGCGGCCTGCCGGAGTTGATCGAACGCTATCAACCTCGCGTGGTCGGCCCGCACAACCCGGCCATCCACGGTATCGACGAGCGTGTCGGCGATGGCGACAGCTTCCGCCTGCAGGGCCGCCTCTTCGAGGTCATGGAAGTGCCGGGCCATACCCTGGACCACATCGCCTTCGTCAGCTCCGGCATGCCGGGTCTGCTGTTCTGTGGCGACACCCTGTTCAGTGGCGGTTGCGGACGCCTGTTTGAAGGCACCCCGGAACAGATGCATCACTCCTTGTCGCGCCTTGCCGCTCTGCCGGAAGAAACGCTTGTCTTCCCGGCACACGAGTACACGCTGGCCAATCTGGCCTTCGCCAGTGCCGCCGAGCCGAACAATCCGGCGCGGGACACCCTCAACGCAGAATGCGAACAGCTGCGTTCACTGGGCCGCCCCACGCTGCCCACCCTCATCGGCCGAGAAAAGCAGATCAATCCGTTCCTGCGCAGTGACGAGATGACGCTGCAGCGCCATCTCGAGCAGGAAGGGCGCCTCTCGGCACCCTTGGGTCAGGAAGATTCTCCACTGGCGGCCTTCACGGCACTGCGTCAGTGGAAGGACAACTTCTAGCCCTGCTGCCCGCGTGCCATTGCCCCGTTCTGACGCCACCAGGTGAGCGGTTGGAGCGCGGTGTGAATGGCATTTCGCGTGACAGCGGGTCGAGAACATTCCTGATCTCGATCAGCCCCCCCGCAGTCACTGATTCGTGCCGGCATGGCCGGCCAGCCGAGCCGCCGCTGACCCATCCAGCGGCGGCTCGCCAGAGAGTATTTCGTCAATGCATCAGCAAGACCTCCGTACCGACGGCCAGATGGCCGCCGACACGCCGTGTCGTGTCACTCCGATCCAGGCCCCCTTCCGTCCGGCTCGACTGCGTCACCTGATTCGCCTCGCCTCTCTGGGTGCCACCCTGTGCCTGATGCCGCTGACCGCCAGTGCCAACTCAGCGATGGTGCCCGGGGTTACGCCCACCAGTGAATATCAGCGCGCCCCGCTGAACTTCATGGAGGCCGTCGATGCCATTACCGCGCACTACGATGACGTCTGGGAGCGCCTGCGCGCCGGCTATCAGTTGCAGCAGGACACCGGCCGCCCACGCGTGCGCAAATGGATCAGCTGGTATCAGGAGCACCCTCACCACGTGGAGCGTATCGCGGAGCAGGCCCGCCCCTGGATTCGCTACGTGACACTGCGTACCGAAGCACGCGGCCTGCCGGCAGAGCTGGCACTGCTGCCCTTCATCGAGAGCGCCTACGACCCGGACGCCGCGCATCCGGGCGGTGCGACTGGCATGTGGCAGTTCATGCCGCGCACCGGTGACGCCATGGGGCTGACACGCAACCGCTGGTATGACGGCCGCAAGGACGTGTTGCTGTCTACGGACGCCGCGCTGGATTACCTGGAGACCCAGGGCGAGCGCTGGTATGACGGCGACTGGGAGCTGGCATTGGCCGCCTACAATGCCGGTGCCGGCACCGTGAACCGTGCACGCCGCCGTGCCGGTGGCGATGAGGATTACTGGAACATCAAGCTACCCAACGAGACCATGGAATACGTGCCGAAGCTTCTGGCACTGGCCGCGGTGATTCGCGACCCTGAGGAATATGGACTGTCGTTGCCGAAGATTGACGACAAGCCGGAAATCGCGGCCGTCGAGACGGGCGGACAACTGGACCTGTCCACCGCCGCCAAACTGGCCGGCATCAGTGAAGATGAGCTGCGCGCCCTGAACCCGGCCTACAAGCGCTGGGCCACCACGCCGGGCGACAGCTCGCTGGTCATTCCCGCCACCGCCCGCGACACCTTCCTCAGCCAGCTGGCCACGCTGCCTGAAAAAGCGCGCCAGAGCTGGGCCAGCTATCGCGTCAAGCGCGGCGACACCCTGTCCGTCATCGCACGCCGCAATGGCCTGACGCTCTCCGAGCTGAAGCAGAAGAATCGTCTCTCGAGCAACACCCTCCGCATCGGCCAGGCATTGATGGTGCCGGACCGTGGCGCCTCGGTGACCCCCCAGCTGGCCTCGGCCAACGGCGAGAAGAAGGTGCGCGTGAAGAGTGGCGATTCCCTGTCCTTGATCGCCGCACGTCACAATGTCAGCACTCGACAGCTCGCGCGCTGGAACAAGCTGTCATCGGCGGACTACCTGCGCCCCGGTCAGATGCTGACTCTTTACAGCGCCAACTGAGTCTTCAACCACAACTGAGTCTTCGACCACAACTGAGTCTTCGACCACAAATGAGTCTTCGACCACAACTGAGTCTTCGACCACAACTGAGTCTTCGACCACAAATGAGTCTTCAACCAAAACTGAGCCAGTCGATTCACGCGTCTTGAAGCGACGAGTGATACGCGACTCCTGGACGCCCCTGCCATCCGTGATGGTGGGGGCGTTTTCGATTCAAACGCCGCAGCATGGCCGCTGACAGGGAACTTCGTTACTCTTGGCGGGGTCGATGCAAGGAGACCGGCCGAAGCCCGGCGCGCTGCGTGCAGCTGCTTTACCGCTTCTACAGTTCTCCATCAGCTCACGGCAGCTAACGGTCGACAGCCGTTGAGGCGACCCAGGCCAGCGGAGCTGATAGCGAGCCAGACGCAATCCAGCCGCGCTGCCAAGCTGCCAGTCATTTCATCACGGCCGCGAGGCCCGGGTCATTCAGTCAAGGAAGTCTTCGATGCAGCGTGTTTCTTCACTCGCCCCCCGTCGCCGGGCCGCGCTACGCGCGCTATGCCTGGGGGCGCTGATGGTGAGCGGCTCGTTCACTGCCACGGCCAACGCGGCTGAGCCCAATGCGAATAGCGAGCAATCTGCCGATTCACGCCCCAGCGCCGACATGGCGTCGGCCACGCAGGCAACCAGCGCGCAAGCAACCAGCGTGCAGGCAACCAGTACCCCCACCTCGAACGTGCAGACGCCGCTGGACGTCCCGACCGTGCATGGCCTGGCCATCTACGGCGAGCCCGCCCACAAGCCCGGCTTCACCCACTTCCCTTACGTCAATCCGGGGGCGCCGGTCGGCGGGCGCATGACGCGCGCCGCCATCGGCAGCTTCGACTCCACCAATCCCTTCATCCTCAAGGGCAATTCGGTGGCGGGACTCAACTACTTCGGCGGACTGATCTACGACACCCTGATGATTCCCTCCGCCGATGAACCCTTCACCGAATACGGATTGCTGGCCAGCGGCATCCGCCTGGCCAAGGACCGCAGCGCCATCGAATTCGATATCGACCCTCGGGCACGCTTTCACGATGGCGTGGCGGTGACTGCCGAAGATGTCATCTTCACCTATCGCCTGCTCAAGGATGAAGGCCTGCCGTTCTTCAAGAGCTACTATCACGATGTCACCGGCGTCAGCGTGATCGATGCCGACACCGTGCGTTTCGAGATGGCGCCAGGCGCGGCGCGCGAATTGCCGCTGATCATCGGACAGCTACCGGTATTGCCGGAGCACTACTGGAAGAGCCGCGACTTCACGCGCGCCACCCTGGAAATTCCGCTGGGTTCCGGCCCCTATCGCATGGCGTCTCTGGACGCCGGCCGCCAGGTTCGCTATGAGCGTGTCGACAACTACTGGGGCAAGGACCTGCCAGTAAACAAGGGCCGCCACAACATCCAGACACTGGTCTACGACTACTACCGGGACCAGACCGTCTCGCTGGAAGCCTTCAAGGCCGGCAGCATCGATCTGCACGTCGAAAGCAGCGCCAAGAACTGGGCGACCGCCTACGACACTCCCTCGCTCCACGAGGGGCGACTGAAGAAGCTGGAAGTCCCGGACAGCAACCCGGCAGGCATGCAGGGCTTCGTGCTCAACGAGCGCCGCGAGCGCTTCCAGGACCCCAGAGTCCGTGAGGCACTGGCGCTGGCCTTCGACTTCGACTGGATCAACCGCAACCTCTTCTACGGTGCCTACCAGCAGACCCACAGCTATTTCGAGAATTCGGACATGGCCGCGGATGGCATGCCCACCGGCAAGGAACTCGCGCTGCTTGAGCCCTTCAAGGATGAGCTGCCCAGCGCGGTCTTCGACAAGCCCCTGCCGATCGATGAGCCACAGGAATTGCGCCCTCGCCTGCGCAAGGCGTTGGGGCTGCTGCGCGAAGCGGGCTATGAAGTGGTCAAGGGCCAGCTGGTCAGCCGCATCAGCGGCAAGCCGCTGACGCTTGAGGTGCTCAACTACGACACCCAGTTCGAGCGCATCATCCAGCCGTGGATCCGCAATCTGGCGCGCATCGGCATCAAGGCGCGGATTCGCACCGTCGACGTCAATCAGTACATCAACCGCCGTCGCAGCTTCGACTTCGACGTGGTGGTCGGCAGTTATCCGCAGTCCAATAGTCCCGGCAGCGAGCAGCGTGAATACTGGACCAGCGACTATGCCGACGTGGCCGGCTCACGCAACCTGATCGGGCTGAAGAGCCCGGTGGTGGACGCGCTCACTGATGCCCTGATTCAGGCACAGACCCGCGAAGATCTGCTCAGCGCGACACGGGCACTTGACCGCGTACTGCGCTGGGGCTTCCATGTCGTGCCCCAGTGGCACCTGGCGGCGACGCGCATCGCGCTCTGGAACAAGTTCGGCTATCCGCAGCCCTTCCCGGAATACCAGCTGAGCCTGGACAGCTGGTGGATCGAGCCCGACAAGGATGCCTCGCTTGAACCAGGTGAATGAGCCGGATGAATAAGCCGGGTGAACATGCCTGTTCAGCAAGTCTGGTCAACAAGCCTGAAGAACACGCTCGGCGCCTATGCCAGGCATAGACGCCTGCGGGACTGAGGCCTTGCTGATGCGTTCACGACACCAATAACCGATGCCCCTTGCACCGCACACAAGATGCCGGCGATGAGGGGCACGCAGGGAGATTGCCATTGGGTGCCTATATTCTGCGCCGGATTCTGTTGATGATTCCGACGCTGCTCGGAATCCTGTTGCTGAATTTTCTGATCGTCCAGGCCGCCCCCGGTGGTCCGATCGAACAACTGATGTCACGTCTGGACGGCATGAGTGCCGGTGCCAGCACCCGTCTCAACAGTGGCGGCGGTGATGGTGTCACCAGCGGTGGCGGTGGAGGAGCTGCCTCGACCTATCGTGGCGCGTCAGGGGTCGACCCGGCCTTGATCGAGGAGCTGGAGCAGCAGTTCGGCTTCGACAAGCCGGTCTGGGAGCGCTTCACCGACATGGTCGTCGATTACGCGCAGTTCGATTTCGGCGACAGCTTCTTCCGTGATCGCCCGGTGATCGACCTGATGCTGGAGCGCCTGCCGGTCTCCATCTCTCTGGGGCTATGGACCACGCTGCTGGTCTATCTGGTCTCGATCCCGCTGGGTATCCGCAAGGCACTGGTGCATGGCTCGCGCTTCGACATCTGGACCTCCGGCGTCGTCATCGTCGGCTACGCCATTCCGGGCTTTCTGTTCGCGATCCTGTTGATCGTGGTATTCGCCGGCGGCAGCTATCTGGACTGGTTCCCGCTCAGGGGGCTGACCTCGCCGGACTTCGAGGAGCTGTCCACCGCCGGCAAGATTCTGGATTACTTCCATCACATCGCCCTGCCCGTGCTGGCCTCCGCCATCGGCAGCTTCGCGACCCTGACGATGCTGACCAAGAACAGCTTCCTGGACGAGATCCACAAGCAATACGTCCTGACGGCACGCGCCAAGGGAGCCAGCGAGAACCGTATTCTCTACGGGCATGTCTTCCGCAACGCCATGCTGATCATCATCGCCGGGCTGCCCGCGGCGCTGGTCGGCATCTTCTTCACCGGCTCGCTGCTGATCGAGGTGATCTTCTCCCTCGACGGGCTGGGATTGCTCGGCTTCGAGGCTGTCCTGCAGCGCGACTACCCGCTGATCTTCGGCACCCTGTATCTCTATACCCTGATCGGTCTCATCCTGAAGCTGGTCTCTGATCTGATGTATGTGTGGATCGACCCGCGCATCGACTTCGCGACACGGGAGGCCTGACATGCGTCACGAGACAACAGTTCACGAAACGTCGGTTCATGAAACAAAGCTTCACGAGACACCCGCTCAAGACGTAAGCGACGAAAGTCAGCAGCCACTGCAACGCCCGCGTACCTCACGCCTGTCGCCCATCACCCGACGGCGCATGGCGGCCTTTCGTGACAACCGTCGCGCCTGGTGGTCGCTGCTGATCTTCGGCGTGCTGTTCGTGCTCTCACTGGGGGCCGAGCTGATCGCCAATGACCGCCCGCTGCTGGTCGAGTATCAGGGCGAGACCTACCTGCCGATGCTGCACGAGTATCCGGAGACCACCTTCGGCGGCTACCTGCCCACCGCCACCGACTATCGCGACCCCTATGTGATCGAGGCCATCGAGGCGCAGGGATTCATGCTCAACACCCTGATTCCCTACTCCTACGACACCCTGGATCTGAATCTGGGCTCTCCGGCGCCGTCGGCCCCCAATGGCCGACATTGGCTGGGCACCGATGATCAGGGCCGTGACGTGCTGGCGCGCGTCATCTATGGCTTCCGGCTGTCGGTGATCTTCGCGCTGGTACTGACGGCGGGCTCGCTGGTGCTGGGGGTGGTGATCGGTGGCCTGCAGGGTTACTTCGGCGGCAAGGTCGACCTGATCGGTCAGCGTCTGATCGAGGTATGGTCCGGCCTGCCGGTGCTGTTTCTGTTGATCATTCTCGCCAGCATCGTCGAGCCGAACCTGTGGTGGTTGACCGGTATCATGATGCTGTTCTCGTGGCTGGGCATCGTCGATATCGTGCGCGCCGAATTCCTGCGCGCACGCAATCTGGAATACGTGCGCGCCGCCCGAGCCATGGGCCTGCCTTCCCGCCTGATCATGTGGCGTCATGTGCTGCCCAACGCGATGGTCGCCACCCTGACCTTCATCCCCTTCCTGTTCACGGGGGCCATTACCACCCTGACCGCACTGGATTTCCTCGGCTTCGGCCTGCCGGCCGGTTCCCCCTCGCTGGGCGAGCTGGTCGCCCAGGGCAAGAACAACCTGCAGGCACCGTGGCTTGGCATGACCGCCTTCCTGAGCCTCGGCATCATGCTGACGCTATTGGTCTTCATCGGCGAAGGGCTACGCGATGCCTTCGACCCACGTCATATCAGTGCACGGGAGCAGAACGCATGAGTCATCCCTCTTCACCTGCGGACAATATCGGCACCGCTGCCAGCGTGCTGAGACTCGACGACCTCTGCATCCGCTTCGGCCAGACAGCCGTCGTCAAGCATCTCTGCCTTGAGGTCAGACGGGGAGAATGCCTGGCCATCGTCGGCGAGTCCGGATCGGGCAAGTCCGTCAGCCTGTTGGCGAGTCTCGGCCTGCTGCCGGGCCACGCCCATGTCACCGGGCAGCGCGAATTCACGCGACAGGACGGCAAGACGCTGGATCTGGCCGCCCTGACGCCACGCCAATGGCAGCGGGTGCGTGGTGGTCAGATCGGCTTCGTATTCCAGGAGCCGATGACCTCGCTCAACCCATTGATGGGTGTCGGCGAACAGATCAGTGAAAGCCTGCGCCTCCAGCAGGGACTGCGCGGCAATGCCGCCCGCCAGCGCGTGTTGGAACTGCTCTGCCAGGTACAGCTGCCGCGTCCCGATGAGTTGATCGACGCCTGGCCGCACCAGCTCTCCGGCGGGCAACGCCAGCGCGTGATGATCGCCATGGCGATGGCCAATCAGCCACCGCTGTTGATCGCCGATGAGCCGACCACGGCGCTGGATGTCACCGTGCAACAGGAAATACTCCAGCTGCTGGACCGCCTGCGTCACGATCAGGGCATGGCGATGGTCCTGATCAGCCATGACCTCAATCTGGTGCGCCGTCACGCCGACCGCGTGATCGTGATGCGCGACGGGGAGTGCATCGAGCAGGGGCGTGTCAACGAGGTATTCGTTTCGCCGCAGGCCGATTACACCCGCCAGCTGCTGGCCGCCGAACCCGAAGGCCTCGCCAGCGACTTGAGTGCCGAAGACGCCGCGACACCGGTTCTCACCGCGCGCAAGCTGGAGGTGCGCTTCGCGCGCAGCAGGAAGCTGTTCCAGAAGCGCCCCGCGGACTTCGTCGCCGTTCATCCGCTGGATCTGACGCTGGCGCGCGGCGAGACGCTCGGCGTGGTCGGGGAATCGGGCTCCGGCAAGACGACACTCGCCCTGGCACTCTTGAAGCTGCAGGCCGCCAAGGGCGAGATCCAACTCGAGAACGAACGCATCGATATGCTGGATCGCAATGCGCTGCGACTGCGTCGCCGTCAGATGCAGATCGTCTTCCAGGATCCATACGGCTCGCTGTCGCCACGCATGCCGGTGGCGGACATCATCAGTGAAGGTCTGCGCTTTCATCACCCAACGCTCAGCGAGGACGAGGTTCACCAGCGAGTGGCGCAGGTGCTGGAGGAAGTCGAACTGCCCTCGGCATGTGCCGATCGCTATCCCCACGAGTTCTCCGGCGGCCAACGTCAGCGTATTGCCCTGGCACGCGCCCTGATCCTCGAGCCCAGACTGCTGGTGCTCGATGAACCCACCTCGGCACTGGATCGCAGCGTGCAGAAACAGCTGATTGCCCTGCTGCGTGAACTTCAGGCACGCCGAGGCCTGAGCTATCTGTTCATCAGTCATGACCTGGCTGTGGTTCGCGCGCTATCCCATCGGGTGATGGTGTTGCGTGAAGGACGTCTGGTGGAAACGGGCACGACGGCAGAAGTGCTCGGCAACCCTCGCGAGGACTATACGCGTGCCCTGATACAGGCCGCGGGCCTTGGCTGACACGCTCTGTCATGGCCTGACACGCTCTGCCATGGCCTGACCAGAGCCAATTGGCTTGGCTGACCTGGGCTGCCCTGCTCTGCCATAGCATGCCGATCGCCCTGCTCGGGCAGCCACAGATGATGAGCAGGGTATTGACGCATTGCAGTCAGTGCACCCTTGCGTTGCAAGACGCACGTTTTGTCGATTGCAAATAATAAAGGTTCTCAATATGATCCAGTGAGATGCGGGCCGACCATCGAGAGACCGTGTAATGACTTCCCGCCCTCTCCCAAGCGGCCCCACGCACTGCCGTTCTGCGCGCACTGCATAACAACAGACCGATCAAGGGAACCATATGACTGCCTCTTTCCGTTTTGCCTCACGCAAGCCGTTGGCAGCTGCCATCGCATTGTCAGCCTCCATGTTCACCGGTGCCGCTCTGGCAGAGCATCATGGCGACGCGCATGACAAGGCGCTGACGGGCGACGCTGTCGTCGCCCAGTACGCCAACGTCGCGCATGCCACCTACAGCGATGCCCTGGCCAGTGCCAATGCCCTGCGCGCCGCCAATGCCGCGCTGATCGAATCTCCGTCCGAAGAGACGCTTGCCGCGGCACGTGCCGCCTGGAAGCAGGCGCGCGTCGCCTACCAGCAGAGTGAAGTGTTCCGCTTCGGCAATGCCATCGTCGATGACTGGGAAGGTCAGCTGAACGCCTGGCCGCTGGATGAAGGCCTGATAGATTACGTCGAAGGCGACGGCTATCAGGCCGAGCTGGGCAACCCGGGCGCCAGCGCCAACATCATCGCCAGCGACAGCGTGCAGATCGGTGCCGACAAGATCGACACCACCGAGATCACCCCGGAGCTGCTGGCGTCCCTCAACGAGCTGGGCGGTTTCGAGGCCAACGTGGCCAGCGGCTACCATGCCATCGAATTCCTGCTCTGGGGTCAGGACATGCACGGCTTTGAGGCCGGTGCCGGCGAGCGCCCGGCGACTGACTTCGCCAAGGGCGATGCCTGCACCGCCGACAACTGTGACCGTCGTGGCGCCTACCTGCTGGCCGCCAATGACCTGCTGATCAGCGACCTGGAATACATGGTCGGCCAGTGGGCACAGGGTGAGAAGGACAACTACCGCGCGGAACTGACCTCGCTGCCGGCCGGTGAAGGCCTCGAGAAGATGCTGTTCGGCATGGGCTCCCTGTCACTGGGTGAGCTGGCTGGTGAGCGCATGAAGGTCGCGCTGGAAGCCAACTCCTATGAAGACGAGCATGACTGCTTCTCCGACAACACTCACTACTCGCACTTCTACAATGCCAAGGGCATCCAGAACGTCTACGAAGGCAAGTACGTGACCCTAGACGGTCGCACCTTCGAAGGCCCGTCACTGCATGCACTCGTCGCCCAGAATGACCCGGAACTGGCCGAGAAGATGCATGAGGCGCTGGATACCACCATGGGCCAGCTGCAGGTGATGGTCGACACGGCAGAAGCCGACGGCGGCATGAAGTTTGACCAGATGATCGCCCCGGGCAATGCCGAAGGCGCCGAGATCATCAATGCCAGCATTCAGGATCTGGTCGCCCAGACCCGTCTGATCGAAGAAATTGCCGGTACCGTCGGTATCGATGGCCTGGAAGCCGATACGGCAGATCACGAATTCTGATCAACTGCTCCACATTGCCAAGCGTGAGTTGGCTGAAGACCCCAAGCTACCTCGCCTCGCGCTGATATCCTCGCCCGAACCTCTCTCACGACAGGTTCGGGCGTTGATGGTTCTTGCGCCAGCTTTTCATGCGCGTCTGCCGATAGAGTCCTGAGAGAAAGCTCTTCGAGCAGCCTGACCGCGCAAGCCGAGAAAACCCTGTATGCCAATATTGCACTACGACATGAAGCTGCGTCCCTCCCTGACCCGCTCCCTGCCGCTTGCCATCGCCCTGGCGTGTCTGCCTGCTCAGTCGGCATCGGCAGATCAAGCCAAGCCCACGGCAGATTCCGCGATGACAGTGATGAGCTATCTGTCTTCCCTGCCCTTGCAGGACACCGACAGAAGCGGCGGTGAAGGCAGCGTACGCAAGCACGACACCAACGCCTATTCGCTGCCGGCCAAGAACCTGAGCTTCGATCAGCGTCTGTCCTTCAGTGTCGGCAACAGCTTCTTCAAGAGCCCCTGGGTGATCGCGCCCGCCAGCACCACCGCGCGCGATGGCCTTGGCCCGCTGTTCAACACCAACGCCTGCCAGAACTGCCACGTCAAGGATGGTCGCGGCAGCCTGCCGGCCGAAGGCGATCCCTCGGTGGGCCTTTTCCTGCGTCTGGGGCTGCCGGACAGTCACGAGGACAGCTGGAGCGATGAGGAGCGTGAATTCCGGCGTATCGCCGGGGTGATGCCGCATCCTGTCTATGGCACCCAGCTGCAGAATGCCGCCGTGCCCGGCATCGAGCGCGAAGGCCGCATGCAGGTGGATTACGAGGACGTGACGGTGACCCTGGCGGACGGGGAAGTGATCACGTTGCGCAAGCCGCGCTATTCCATCGTCGAACCCGGCTTCGGTGACCCGGGCGCGATCGCGCTCTCCCCACGTCTCGCCCCCGGCATGGTGGGGCTGGGGCTGCTCGAGGCGGTCAGCGACGAGACCTTGCTCGAGTGGGCCGACCCGCAGGATGCGGATGGCGACGGCATCAGCGGGCGCGCCAATATTGTCTGGTCACTCGCCGAGCAACGCGAGGTCATGGGCCGTTTCGGCTGGAAGGCCGGTCAGCCCGATGTGCGACAGCAGAGCGCCAAGGCCTTCGCCGGCGACATGGGGCTGACTTCCAATCTGGTCAGCTCCACCGACTGTACCCCGCGTCAGAAGTGCGAGACATTGCCCGATGGGGGGGAGATCGAGGTCGACGACAACGTGATGGACAACGTGGCCTTCTACTCGCGCAATCTGGCCGTGCCTACTCGGCGTGATATCGATGACCCGACGGTGCGTCAAGGTGAGCAGCTGTTCCGCAAGCTTGAGTGCGCCAGCTGCCACCGCCCACGCCTGACCACCCCGTCCGGCGGCGTGGCAGGGCAACTGGCCGAGCAGACGATCTGGCCCTATAGCGACATGCTGCTGCATGACATGGGCGAAGGACTGGCGGATGATCGCCGCGAATTCGAGGCCAGCGGTCAGGAGTGGCGCACACCGCCCCTGTGGGGCATCGGTCTGGCCCAGACAGTCAACCCTGCCACGGGCTTCTTGCATGATGGCCGTGCACGCACCCTGCTCGAGGCCGTGCTCTGGCATGGCGGCGAAGCCCAGCCAAGCCGCGATGCCGTCGTGGCCCTGCCGACTGACCAGCGTGAAGCCCTGTTGCGCTTCCTCGAGACTCTCTGACAAGGAATACCCGTTCATGTCCCGCGACACCTTCACCCATGCCGCAACCCCGATGAAACCTGCCCAGCGAAAGACCTCGCCCCTGGCCCTGATGGCCGGTGGCATGACATTGATGGGCGTCACACTATTCGCGACGAGCACACTGGCGGCGACGGACTCCATTGCCGCCGACACGTACGCCCCCGGCGCAGGCACCAGCGCAGAGGCCGTCAGCCAGTTTGCCGCTGTCACGCTGAGCGAGGCACACCAGCAACTTGCCAACCGCCTGCAACAGCTCGCTCAGCATACTCAGGCGTTCTGCTCCGCCAAGGGCGACATCACCCTCGAGACCCTCAAGCAGGACTGGCGCAGCGCCATGCTGGGGCTGAATCAGGTCAACTGGGTGGAAATGGGCCCGATCCTGCAGAACTCCCGTCAATGGCAGCTGTATTTCTGGCCGGACAAGAAGGATCTGGTCGCGCGCAAGACCCGTGCCCTGCTCGCCGGTGATGCCCCGATCACGGTCGAGAGTCTGGCGGAACAATCCATCGTCATGCAGGGCTTGGGCAGCGTGGAGTATCAGCTGTTCGATGCCCGCTATGCCGACTCGCCTCTGACGGCCGACTCGCGTCGTTGCGAGTTGATGACAGCCAACACTGCCTACGCCGCCAATACCGGCAAGACGCTGCATGATGAGTGGCAGCAGTTCGCGCCGCAGCTGGCCGAAGGCACTGGTGCCTTCAGCGATCCGCGTGACGCCGTACTCTCCCTGGTACGCGCGATGACCGTCCAGCTTGAGGCCATCAAGGACCGCAAGCTTCGCCGGCCGATCGGGCTCGACAACGGTGGCACGGCCAATCCCTATGCGGCTGAGTCCTGGCGTGGCGGCATGGGGCTTGCCAACATCGGGGCGACGCTTGCGATGATGGAGACGATCTGGCTCGGCAATGACGAGGTCGCAGGCATTCATGGCTATCTGAATCAGCAGGTGGATCCGCGCATGGTGGCCTCCACCACCGGAGACTTTGCCGACGCGCGTGACGCCTTCGCTACTCTGCCGACGGATCTGGCCGCCCTGTTGCGCGATGATCCGCGCAATGGCGAACTGCAACAGGCCATGATCCATATCGAGACCCTGCAGGCAGGCTTCGCTGACACGCTCAACCCGGCTCTCGGGCTGTCTCTGGGCTTCAACAGTACCGATGGTGATTGATTCCGGAGTGCAGCACGTGATCAAGACAGGACACAGCATGCTGGATACCCATGCTGCGCAGGCACGTCAGCGCCGTCGGCTGATCAAGGCGTTGGCCTGCACGCCACTGATGAGCCTGCCCGGCGGCATGGCCGTGGCGGGCGGCAACAATGCCGCCAGCGCCCAGGGGCGGAAGCCACTCGGGGTAGCGATCTCGGCATGTGATGATGATACGGGGCAGCACTTTGCCAGCTGCACCAGCTATCAGGGAGTGGAGCGCTGGCGCCAGCCGATACGCCAGCGCGCCCACGGTGCCACTCGTCACCCTTACAAGCCGTGGGCGTTGATCTTCTCACGGCGTCCCGGAACGGAAATTAACATCTTCCACCTGGATAGCGGTGAGCGGATCGCACGCATAGAGGCCGCACAAGACCGCCACTTCTATGGGCACGGCGTTTTCAGCCCGGACGGTGGTCTGCTCTACACCACCGAGAATGCCATCGCGCCCGGAGAAGGCCGCATCGGCATCTACGACGTGAATCGAGACTTCACGCGAATCGGCGAGTTCGCCAGTGGCGGGATCGGCCCGCACGAGATTCGTCTGCACCCGGATGGCCAGCAGCTGATCATCGCCAATGGCGGAATTCTCACGCGCCCGGAGACCGGTCGCGTGAAGCTCAATCTGGACACGATGCAGCCCAACCTGACGCTGCTGGATCACGTCTCGGGCGAGATTCGCTGGCAAGGCGAGCCATCGCATCACCAGTTGTCATTGCGACACCTGGATGTCAGCCGTGATGGCACCATCGTCGCGGGGTATCAGTATCAGGGGCCTGCCTCGGACCATCACCCCCTGGTGGTGGTGAAGCACCCCAGCAGTGACCGCTTGCAGGAGCTGCCGTTGCCACAGGAATACGTCCCGCAGTTCAAGCAATACATCGCGAGCATCGCCATCGCCCCCCAGGGTCACCTGGCCGTGGCGACCGCACCGCGCGGCAATCTGATCACGCTGTGGAATCTTGCAGCAGGTGAACTTGAGACCACGCTGGACTTTGCCGATTGCGCCGGGGTGCTGGCGGTACCGGTGACGCAGGAGACCCCCGCAGGTTTCGTGGTCAGCAATGGACGCGGGGAATGGCTGCTGATCGATGAGGAGGGCCTGCCGGCAATGGGGCCGGTGCGCCTGGCCAATACCCACTGGGACAATCATCTGGCGTTGATGTAGGACGTTACCGGGGACAACAGCACCCCATGACGGGAAGGAAGGTGACACCCGGCCAGACACGACAACGCCCCGCAGGCTGCTGCCTGCGGGGCGTTGTCGTTCAACAGGACATGATGCAAAGGCGCAAGGGATCAGAAGCGATAGCTCAGACTGCCGATGATGCTGCGGGATTCCCCGTAGTAGCACCAGTAGCTGCAGCTGGCGACATATTCCTTGTCGGTGAGGTTGCTGACATTTACCTGAGCGCTCAGCTCGCGGGTGAAGTCATACCCCACCATCGCATCGAACAGCAGATAGTCGGACACGGTGGTATCCCCATCCACCGATTCACCGACATAACGGGCACCCGCCCCAAGACGCAGCCCCTCCAGGGCACCATGCTCGAAGGCGTAATCCAGCCAGCTGGAGGCCTGGTGGCGCGGTATCAGCGGGGCACGCACATCGTCTTCCAGACGCGCATCGGTATAGGTATAGGCCGAGGTCAGCTTGAGATGGTCCGTCAGATAACCGACCATTTCCAGCTCGAAGCCCCGCGACTGACGCTCGCCCTCCTGCACCTGAAAACCACCGGTGGTAACCAGCGTATTGTCTTCGGTGAGGTCAAAGACAGCCGCCGTCACGTAGCCATCCCAGCCGGCGGGCTGGTACTTGGCGCCCAGCTCCCACTGACGACCTTCGCGAGGCTCATACAATGAGCCGCCATTATCGACAGCGCTGATCGGCTCGAAGGATTCGGTATAGCTCAGATAGGGGTTGAGACCGAAGTCACTCAGGTACATTACCCCGCCCGACCAGCTGATCTCGTCATCATCAGAACGCTGGTCTTGGTTTTCTGCGTCACTGGCATTCACGGTCTCGGCCTGGTCGTAGCGCACCCCCGCCAGCAGCACCCACTTGTCGTCAATACGCAGCTGGTCCTGCACGTAGATGCCGATCTGCTCCTTGTCGATATCGCGCCGCGTGATCTGGTCATCGCTCAAGGCGGTGTAATTGCCATATCGCGGGTCAAACAGATCGATCGGATCGCCGAAGGCATAGTCATCCGCTTCCTTGCCCGACAGGCTCAGATTCTGATAATCCACACCCAGCAGCAAGGTGTTCTCGGTGCGCTCGCCATACCACTTGCCGATGGCACGGTTGTCGACGGTATAGCTGTCGATGGTGCCTTCGCGATACAGCAGCCCCCGCTGTCCCTCGCGCGCCGAGGACTGAGAGAGGATGTAGCTGCTGATCAGGTCGAGATCCAGCTGGCTATAGCGAAAATCCTGCTCCAGCGCCCAGGTGTCGTTCAGCTGGTGGCGCAGCTCATAGCCCAGGGAGGTCTGGGTACGCTCATCCTTGTCATACCCCGGCTCGCTGTAGTTGGTCTGCGGGTCCACCTTGCCGAACGGTGTATCGTCCACGGTGCCATAGGCCAGCTTGAAGGCATTGGTGGGCACGCCATCATCCTTCTGGAGGCTGGCGAGCAGCGTCAGCTGGGTTGCATCCGAGATGTCCCAGGTCAGGCTCGGCGCGAAGTAGTAGCGCTCGTTCTCGGTGTGATCGAGATCCCCATCACGTTCGCGATACAACCCGACCAGCCGATAGCGTACGTCACCGTCATCGCTCAGATAGCCACTGGTATCGAGCCCCGTCTGGCGCAGACCGCGATTGCCGACCTGAATCTGAATCTCGCTCTGCGGCTCATCGGTGGGGCGCTTGCTGATGGCGTTGATCAATCCGCCGGGAGGCGCCTCCCCGTAAAGGATGGAAGAAGGCCCCTTGAACAGATCGACGCGCTCCAGCCCCCAGGTCTCCGGCAACCACTGATAGAAGCCTTCACGGTAGATGCGCAGGCCATCCTGATAGGTGGATTGATCAAAGCCTCGCACCTTGAACCAATCGGTATTGTTGTCCGACCCATAGTGGCCAGACAGGACGCCGGCACGGTAGCGGAAGGTTTCATCGAGCTGCTGGACGTTGCGCGTGTCGAGCTCTTCGCGATTGACCGTCGAGACCGGACGCGGCGTCTCCACCAGCGGCGCATCGACTTTCAGTGCCGTGCCAACCACGACCATGGTGTCATCGGTCTCGTCGGCCAGCACGCTGGCGGAGTGTGACAGGAGCCCTGCCGCGAGGCAGAGCCGTATGGCATGCGACAGAGGGGCGAGTGCCGGCCGGACAGGTGTCTGGCGTGATGTTGGATGTCTGGACATGTCGTGTTCCCTTGCAAAGATCGTTGTGTGGTCAATCTCCCCTCCCGTCTCGAGGCGTCTCTGACTGGCACGCTGATATCGAATACGGAATTGAATCAGGATGATTCGTATTTATCTTTCATCGATCATGATGGCCCGCCATTTCATGGATATCCTGCCTGCAATCCCGAGAATCGCGCGTGTCACCACACTGCAGCAGCGTAAGTCGTGAAGCCTGCTGCCGTGGGTATCCTCCCTGGCCCACCACATGAGTCCGGCTCCTGGGCTCACGTCCTGCCACTGCCTGTCTGGTGATGTCGGCGTAAATGAGCGACCGCGGCATCCCGCAGCCGCCCCTTCCGCCAGCCCGAACGAGTTGTTTCAGGCTTCATCCAGACGCGCGACGGCATCCTGACTGATGCGATCACGCTGGGCGCCCGACAACTCCTGCAGCTTGCCGGCACGCATCTCGAACAATCGGTCCGCCTGCTCGAAATAATGATCATCGTGACTGATGGCAAAGACCGTCTTGCCCATCTCGCGCAGACGCGGCAACAGATCACGATAGAAGATACGACGGAACTGCGGGTCCTGATCTGCCGCCCATTCATCCAGCAGCAGGATGTCACGACACTCGGCCACGGCCATCAACAGCGCCAGTCGCTTGCGTTGTCCCTGCGACAGCTCCGTATTGACGATGCGATTTCCGTCCAGCATCAGCTTCTCTCGCATCTGCAGATAGTCCATCCACTGTGCGATGAGTGCCGGGTCCGCCGGCTCGCCGGTCGGCCCCAGCAGACGATCGAACTGATGGAAATCGGTGAAGACTGCCGAGAACTGCTGACGCCAACCTTCCCGCTCTTGCGCCTGAATCGGGCGCCCATCGCGCAGAAGTGAGCCTGATGTCGGCTGATAGAGACCGGTCAAGAGCTTGGCCAGAGTCGACTTGCCACTGCCGTTGCCGCCGATCAGAAACACCAGCTCACCGCGCCTGAGGGTGAGATCCAGTGGGCCGACCGAGAAGGCCTGTTGATCGTGCTGCTGTGCGCTGCGCTCGCTATTCTCGTGACTACCATAGCGAAAGCAGACACTCTGCAGACTCAGGGTCTGCCAGCCAGACTCGGCCGACGTGTCTGCGGCTGATGCCTGTGCCTGAGGCTGCACATCTTGAGAAGACGCGAAATCGACGTTGACCGGAGCCAATGCCAGCTTGCGCAGCTTGGCGAAGGCCACATCCGCTCCCAGCAGAGTCGGCAATGCACCCACTGCCTGAATCAGGGGGGTGCGCAGGAAGAGAAGCGTCAGGGAAAAGGTCGCGGCGACCTCACCACTGGCCCACCCCAGACCATTGGCCAGATAGAAGACGATGCCGATGGCACCCAGCATCATGATATTGGAGAAGTTGACGGCGCTCAGGTGGTAGGTATCGGCACGCACGACGTGGTGACGATACTCGCGGGCATTGACGCTGTAGCGGGTGTCGAAATAGTCACGCGCACGGGGTCGATTGAGCGCCAGTTCCTTGCGCCCATCGATGACCGCCTCATAGTCGGCGTAAAGGCGACTCTCCGCTTCTCGCACCTCGGCCAGGTGGCGATAGACTCGCGTGACCAGCCAGCTGCCCCCCATGATGGTCAAGGTCACCCAGATGGCAGTGACCAGCATCATGCCGGGGGATAGCCAGCCAAGATAGAACACGGCCCCCAGGGTCAGCACGATGCCCTGCACCAGTTCCGGCAGGCGCACGAACGCCAGGGTGATGTTGCGGATGTCACTGGACAGACTCGCCAGCAGATTGGCACTGCCCAGCTGCTCGAGCCGCTCGATATCGGTATCGAGAATCTGCTTGACCAGACGCCCGCGCAGTCCGTGCACGAAATGATGCCCCAGCGTCGTCAACGCCAGCTGTGCCCCCAGGGTGATCGCCAGCAACAGCAGAATCAGTCCGAGAAACTCCGGAAGCACCCCGACATGGGCCGCAAGCCCTTGATCCAGGGGGGCGGAATCAGCATGTGTGATGAGTCGCTGGTTGATATAGGCGATGACACCGATACCCAGTCCCGCGCTGGCAAGACTGAGAAACATCACGCCAACAAAGGACCAGCGATAATGGGCAAGAACCACTTTCAATAACGTCACACCTGCTCCCGGACATTCTGGCGATCTGATCGCCATCACAAGACTGCTGCGCAGGCCTGATGGCTGCACCGAGAGAGGATCTTACGTCGAACGTACATTAATGCAAGAAATAATGAGAAGGATTATCACTACGTAACAAGCGTCACCATAGCGACAACTGACGATCCAGTAGACGATCGAAATCATCTCCCACGAACGGCAGGATCCCATCGGCGATCGGTTTCAGCTGACGGCTGAGGTAGTGCTCCACATCGATGGGTGAGCGCAGATACTCGATCGGTTCTGGTCCGGCGGTGGTCATCACGTAGCGGATCCAACCTCCGCGCTGGTAGCGCAGTGGCAGTCCGCGCCGGCGGTTCTCGTCATCTGCCAGGCGCGCTGCGCGCACATGAGGCGGCACATTGCGCTGATAGTCGTCGAGCTTGCGCCGCAGACGTTTGCGATAGGTCAGCGCTTCGATATCGGCAAGCTGTCGTGCAGATGTCGGGCCCTCTCCGAGCCGTTCATTCTCGACATGACGCTGCAGATAGTCCTGCACATAGCCTTTCAGGTAATCCTGATAGGGCTGGCCTTCGAAGATGCGACGATAAAGTCCTTGCTGAAATATCTTGGCAAGTTGCGTCCAATCAGAGCGTACGGATTCAAGCCCCTTGAACACCAGCTCTGTCTGGTCAGTCTTCCCGTCACCCGTACCACTCTTGTGCTGCAGCCCGGCGTAGCGCTTCTTGCTGCCCTCCTCGGCGCCACGAATGGTCGGCATCACGAAACGCTGATAATGGGTCTCGAACTGAAGTTCCAATGCACTTTCGAGATTCAGCGTCTCCTTGAGATGCTGTCGCCACCAGTCCGTGACATGGGCTGCCAGTTCACGGCCGATCTCAGCGGCTTTCTCCTCGTCATGCGCACTGCCAAGCCACACGAAGGTGGAATCGGTGTCGCCATAGATGACGGTGTAGCCGCGCGCCTCGATCAACCCGACTGTCTGCTGGATGATCTGGTGGCCACGGCGGGTGATCGATGAGGCCAGACGCGGGTCGAAGAATCGGCAACCGCGTGACCCCAGCACTCCGTAGAAGGCATTCATGATGATCTTGAGTGCCTGGGTCAGCGGCACATCGCCCGCCGCACGTGCAACGTCCCGCGCCTGCCAGATATCCGCGACAATGGCGGGTAGGCAATGCCTGTCGCGTGAGAACTGCGCGCCGAGAAAGCCGGGGACGGTATCTTCAGCGGTCACGTTCGACTCACGCAGACCTTCGATCAGCCCCAGCGGGTCGATCAGAAACGTCCGGATGATGGAGGGATACAGGCTCTTGAAATCCAGCACCAGCACCGAGTCATAGAGGCCGGGCCGGGAGTCCATCACGAAGCCGCCGGGGCTGTCCTCTCCCACTACGTCCCCCAGGTTGGGCGCGACCTTGCCCTGCCGGTGCAATCTCGGCAGATACAGATGCGTGAAGGCAGCCACCGAGCCACCGCTGCGATCCGTCTCAAGTCCGGTGACACTGGCCCGCGCGAGCAGAAACTCCATCAGCCGCGTCCTCGCGAAGATACTCGTGACAAGCTCGCAATCCTTGAGGTTGTAGTGCGCCAGAGACGGCTTGTCCTCGGCGAACATGCGCAGAATCTCGTCCAGCCGGCCATAGGGGTCATCAATGGCCTTGCCTTCCTGCAACAGCTCTCGCGAGATATTCTCGAGGCTGAACGACTCGAAATGCCAGAAGGCAGACTTGAGCGCCTCGATGCCATCCACCACCCAGCGGCCGGGGATCTCGGCGAAGAAATGGTCGTCCTGACGGGAATGTGACCGCCACTGCATCACGCCGCCATCACGTCCCAGTCGCAGGGGCAGGCCTTCAGCCTCTGACAGCCGGACCAGCATGCGCAGATCGAACTGGATGACATTCCAGCCGATGATGACATCAGGGTCATGCAGGGCCATCCAGTCGATCAGCGCCTGGAGCAACTCACGTCGACTATCGCGGTATTCCAGCGAGAAATCGCGGCTGGCGTTCTCCTCACCATTGGGAGGGCCCAGCATGTACACCTGACGCTGCCCGCAGCCCTCAAACGCGATGGAATACAGATTGCCCTGGGCATCGGTCTCGATGTCCAGCGATGCCCAGCGCAGCGGAGGGCGATAGCCGTCAAGCGGCACCAGCCGGGCGTCAAGCAGGCTGCCATCCGGTTTTCGCTCGCCGCGTACCGTGACGCCTGCCGTGATGAAACGCTCCATCAGGTAGCGATCAGGCGGGCGCACATCCGCTTCATAGACATCGACGCCGATGGCTTTCAGGCGACGAGTCAGCTGCAACAGCGTGCGGTATTCACGGCAGTAGAGCCCCACCACAGGACGGTGTTGAAAATCTTCGAGCGCAAGGGGGCGCAGCTCGGCTCCCGCCTGAAAGCCGACAAGGGTCTGTGCGAGAACCTGCTGTTCAGCCGGCAGGAAAGCGACGACGTCCTGCGGTGCACATTCGACACGAACGGCGCCTTTCTCTGTGCGAATCCAGAAGCTGATCACCATCCCCTCTGGCGTGTCCCGCCAATGGCGTGTCAGCAGGAAGCCATGAAGTTGTACAGGAGCTTGGCGGGGATCTTCGGATGCGGCCTCTGGCACTGCATTACCTTTACGTTGAATATACGAATGCCGGGCAGGATGAGAGCAAGACGCGACCACATCCTCATACGTTAATATGAGATCTGAATAGTACTATATCCGTCATGCAGCCTGAGCTTTTGGCAAAAATCGTCCGGGCTTTACAGCGACAAGATCAATGACTGCAGCAGAGAATGCGTACCCCAAGATAGCGGCACGATTCAAGGAGCATGTCACATGCAAAACTTTGAAATGATTCAAAAATTACTGAGCCAAATGCTTGGTCAGATTGACGATATCATCTTGTTCGCCGACGATCAGCGCCGTATCACTTACATGAATGACAGTGCAGTGAAGGCCTTCGGGTTCCCACGCGAGGAATTGATCGGTCAACAGACGAGATTGCTTTACGCCAACAGCGATGAATTCGTTCATCAGGGCGAGGAACGCTTCAGCAAGGATGCCAAACCAGAAAGCGAAGGCAAAGTCATTCGTTATCGTCGCAGTAACGGCACCTTCTTCTACGGGGAAACCATTGGCGGTCCGATCAAGGGCCCCGACAGTGATGATCTCTTCATGTTCGGATTGATACGCGATGTCTCGCGCCGCGTGACAGCAGAACACATGCTGCAAAAACTGCACACCATCACGTCCTCCCGCAACCTAGGGTTTGATGAGCGTATCGACGAGCTACTCAAACTTGGGTGTTCGCATTTTGGCCTCCCCATTGGCATATTCAGCCGTATCGAAGGCGGAAATTACGTCGTTCAGCGCGCATGCCACCCAGAGGACCTATTGGAACCGGGACTAAGCTTCTCGCTCAGCGATACCTATTGCGATCACGTCTACAAGGCCGACTGCGTCCAGGCCTTCCATCATGTGGCCAGCAGCGAGATCCGCAACCATCCCTGCTATGCCAACTTCAATCTTGAAGCCTACATCGGAGCACCGGTCATCGTGGATGGTGAGCGCTACGGCACCTTCAACTTCTCGAGCCCTGACCCGGTGCCGCCCTTCACGGCTCAGGACATCGAGCTGGTGCGTCTCATCGCTTTGTGGGCCGGCCACGAAGTCGCGCGTGCCAATGACATCAATGCCTTGCAGGAAGCGCATCAAGCGCTTGAGAATATCGCGATCACTGACCCGCTGACCGGCCTTTACAACCGACGTCATGCCCAGCAAGTGCTGGATGACAACATCGCAGCACTTGCCACCGCCGAGGTTGACCACCCCCTGTGTGTGGCACTGCTGGATTTCGATCATTTCAAGAAGATCAACGACAAACACGGCCATGACGCGGGCGATCTTGCCCTGCAACACTTGAGCGTTCTCGCCGAAGAGATTCTGCTGCCCGGCGACACCCTCGCCAGATGGGGTGGCGAGGAATTCCTGGCCATCCTGCCTAACTCGTTGCTCAGTGACTCGGCTACCCGCATCAACCTGCTACGACAACGCATGAAGGAGAGTGTCGTGGAGTACGAGGGTCAACGCCTGCCCCTATCATTGAGTATCGGGCTGACCTGTCTGGAGTCCGATGACAGCGCCACGCGTGAGCAGTTGATCGCACGCGCCGATAAAGCCATGTACGCGGCCAAGGAAGCAGGACGCAACTGCCTCAAGATGCTGTAATGCCCCACTTGTCGCCCGTTGCCGGCTTTGATCAGGGAGTCGCAAGGGGCGACAGGTGTCAGGCGCGAAAGCCCGCTCCTCAATCGTCAGCCCTCGCACTCAGATAACGAACACGCTAAGGTCAGGCCCATCCCCTTGTGCCGAACCACCCGACGTCGTCGTTGCCTACTCTCATGCCTTCACACGATTCCAGCGCTGCGCCGCCCGATGCGTCCAATATCCTCGGCCTCTGTGACGACGGCGTGTTGTCTGACCATCCCACCAGCATCGCGCCCTTGACTGCCATCCTCGCCTCGCCTGCCCCTGCTGACCATCATCACCTCGGCATCCTGCTGCTGCCGGGCTTTGCGATGGTCGCGCTGTTCTCGATGATAGAGCCACTGCGCATCGCCAATCGACTGCGGGGTGCGCGCCTTTATCAATGGACACTCGCAAGCCAGGATGGCGCGTCGGTCAAGGCCTCCAACGGCATGCTGCTGCCGGTGGACACGGCACGTGATGAGCTGCCCACGGTAGACAAGCTGGTGGTGTGCACAAGCTTTGCCCCGGAAGCCTATCTGGAAGATCGCACCTTGCACTGGTTGCATAAGCGGGCACACAGCGGCTGCCAGCTGGGAGGCGTGGATACCGGCTGCTTCGTGCTGGGGCGCGCCGGCCTGCTCACCGGCAAGACGGTCACGCTGCACTGGGAGAGCCTGCCGGAATTCAGCCAGCGCTTCGATGAGGTCGACGCCGTGGAGTCTCTGTATGAAATCAGTGACGATGGCTTCTTCTGCGCCGGCGGCAGCGCCCCGCTGGACATGAGTCTGGAGCTGATCCGCCTGCAGCATGGCCAGGCGCTCTATCAGGCGGTGCGCGAACAGCTGATTCTCGATCAGGGCCGCCTGCCGGCCAGCCGCCAGCGCGGCATCAGCCAACAGACGGCCGATCTGGCCGATCCGCTGCTCAGGCGCGCGATCACGCGCATGGAAAACACCCTGGAAGCCCCGCTCAGCATCGCGGCACTCGCCGAGGAACTCGGCCTCTCCTGGCGCCAGCTGGAGCGCCGCTTCCAGCAGGGACTCGGCTGCACGCCTCGTGCCTACCATGGAGAGCGTCGCCTGCTGCATGCCCGCAGTCTGCTTCATGATACCCGCCATGGCGTCACCGATATCGCGCTGGCCTGTGGCTTCAGCTCGCACTCGAGTTTCACCCGTGCCTTCCGGCGCCGCTTCGGTATCACTCCCACCCAGGCACGTCGTCAACCACCGCGCCCTCTGGGATGATCTACGTCCGCACTCCCTTGCGTGATGTCGAGTTAGGCACAGTCGATGTCGAATCGGGCACAGTTGCCGGCGTCTCCGGCTGCCATCCTGTCAGGGTATCGCTCACCTGACACAAGGAAGGACTCTCCATGGCGCTCCCGATCACCCCCGACTACGACAGCTGGCCGATTGACGAAACTCTCGTGAAGGTCGCCCCCCAGACACGCTTTCTGAGCGTGACCTGGAGCGATGGCCGTGTCAGCCGTTTCCACAGTGTCTGGTTGCGCGAGAACGCCGCGGACGACACCACCGTCAATCCGGCGACGCGCGAACGCATTCTGGATCTCTCACAGATTCCCGCCTGGCCGGAGATCGCCGAGGCCTGCATCGATGAGGACGGCGCACTCAGCGTGCTGTTCACGCCAGAAGATCGTCGTCTGCGCTTCCATCCGGGCTTCCTGCGCGGCAATGACTATGACAATCAGGACGCACTGCCACCGGAACTGCCGCCGTTGACGCTCTGGCACGGCGAGCAGCTGCAGCAGCCGCCGACCATCGATGCCGCAAGCCTGTCAGGTGCCGACCACGGCAGTGAAGTCGAGGCTGCCATCCTGAACCCGGCTCTGCATGAGCTGCTCGGCAAGGGCCTGGTACGGCTGCGCAACCTGCCCACCGAAGAAGGCGCCATCGAGAAGGTCGCCGAGCGCATCGGCTCGATCCGCACCACCAACTTCGGCTACCTCTTCAATGTCCGTGCGATCCAGAATCCGGATACCAATGCCTACACTTCCATCGCCTTGCCCCCGCATGTGGACCTGCCGACCCGGGAATACCAGCCGGGCCTGCAATGCCTCTACTGCCTCGAGAACACGGTGGAAGGCGGCATGGCCATCATGATGGACGGCTTTGCCATCGCCACCGCGCTGAAGGAAGAACATCCCGAGGCCTACCAGACACTCACCACGGTGCACTGGCGCTACGCCAATACCTCGCGCAACACCGATCATGTCTGGTATTCGCCTATGATCGTGCTGGGTCAGGCAGGAGAACTGCTGGAGGTACGAATCGCCGACTTCCTGCGCGGGCCGATGATGGCGCCCTTCGAGCAGACCGAGGCCGCCTACGACGCCTTGATGACGCTGCAACGCATGCTGCGTGAGCCGCGCTTCGCCATGCGCTTCACCTATGCCCCGGGGGACATGGTCATCTTCGACAATCGCCGCCTGTTGCACGCCCGCGATGCCTTCGAGGGCGACAGCGGCAGGCGCTGGCTGCAGGGCTGCTATCTGGAACGTGATGAGGTTCGCTCGCGCTACCGCATGCTCAAGCGTGCCGAACGCGCCGAGCGGGTCGAGGAAGCCACCCAGGCGGTGTGATTCGGCACGGCATGCCTCTGCTCGCGCATTGGCTCATACATCAGCTCACGCCGATGGCCGGCATGAGAACGAGAACGTGCGGGGACGTCAGGGCGTGCGTGGCGTGATGACGAGCGTGAAGCCGGGGTCCTGCGGGATCAGGGCCGGCAGACAGCGTACCTCATGACCGGGCAACTGGCGGGCAAGACATCGGGTCAGCGTCGCAGGTTCAAAGGCGCTGACCCATGCCAGCCTATCAGGCTTCTCGCCCCGCCAGTGGACGGCATGCATGCCCCATTCCGGCTCCAGCATGTGACGTGACAGGGTCTGCCAGGCCAGTTGATGGCGACCACTGCCCGACACGATGCGCGTGGACAACGGCAGACGTTCGACATCACAGGCATCGATCACGATTCGCAGGCGTGGATGACGAAGAATCACCTCGACGAGTCTCGCGAGTTGCTCGCCCTGCTGCCAGTTGGCACTGATGCGACAGCTGATCGCCACGCAGGATGCCGGCGTCTCTGCCAGCACATCGAGAATGTCGCCGTGCACCACCTCTTCAAGCTGAGGCCGGCTCTGGCATTGCACGCCGGTCAAGCATGCCATGTTGTTTGCGGCTGGCCGTGTATGTCACTTCCGATGACTTCCGATGACCCTGGCCTCAATGTTGATGCCCTGCATCATGTGATGAGTGAGGATGATCCTCAGCCCGGCCACTGTCCTCCGGCTCATGGCTACCCTTCAGCTCATGGTCACCCTCCGGCTCATGGCTGCCCTTCCGCTCATGGCTGTCTTGTAAATCAGCAGGTCCATCAGCTTCCTTGGCGTGATGTGGTTGGCGGGTGTCATCGTCATGATGCGATGACGGTGATTGTGCAGTCTCGCCTCCGCCATGTTGATGACCATCACTTGCTGCCACAAGAGCCGTATAACGAGCAGCACTCATGTCCGGTAGCTCTTGCATGAAAGCGACCATCTGCCAGATATATTCATCCTGCATGCTCTTGCCCCATGCCGGCATTCCGCTGGCTTTTATCCCATGCTTGATGACCCAGAAGCGCTCTTCAGGCTCACCATGCATATCCGAAGATACAAAATTCGGTGGACTGGGGTAAAGCCCCTTGCTGAGCTCTGTCTCTTGCATGCCTGGCGCGAGATGGCAGGAGGCACACATCGATGCATAATTGCCGGCCCCCGCCACTTTCATGGCTTCATCATCGAGGGGTGGCGCGGCGATATCACTCGCGTGGCTTTCGATCGAACGTTCACGCGCCGTTTCAAGAATTCCATGGACCCATGACCCATGCGGTTCATCTGCCGCGACACTGACGACGCCGGAGTAAATGACTCCGGCCCCTGCTGCCAGCAGCACCATAAATGCCAGACACATCCCCAACAATAATTTCTTCATGTCGCCCCCTTTTAGACGGCAAGAATAGTCAATGACAAGGCTGTCAACCAAAGCGAAAAAAGGCCGACGAATGCCGGCCATCAACACGATCCAGAGTGACGCCTTATTTACAACACAACACAAAATCAATGGATAATTTTAAAATATCGCTCAGCAATTTACATTAAACCTATCATTGATCATCTTTCGCCATAACCATCTCTTATTCAAAAGCAACATTTAGAGAATAGCTACGCTCATTTTCGTGAGCCGAACCACTTATTGAATTGCCTGAGACCTCCAATTGGTAATAGCCTTCTTGGACATCCTGCTCCAGTGAAAAATGCCCATTATCATCAGAGGCTGTCGCGACGACATTTCCTTGTGGGTCTCGTAGCACAGCAGTCATCAGGTTGTTCTTACTCGAATCAGATGCAAAATGTCGACTGCTGATCTTTAGAACTGCATCATGTTCAACGGCTATTTGGAAACGCAATGGCTTTCCAGCCACAAGTCCATATGTTTCTGAAACTCCAGCCGAAAGAGTCGGAAGACGGCTATGCTCATCATTGGCCTGCGTCACAGCGGTAAAAAAAGTCATGGCAGCAGCAAGTAACAGCGTTGATGTTTTCATGAAAATCATCTCTTTATGGGTTCAGTTATCATCATGGCAACACAACCTGAAAACATCCTGAAAATGGAATAGATTATCATCACATTGTACAAAACCATAAGACATAGTCTCCCAATCAAAAGGCCATTCTGCATATTCATGTAAAACATGATCACGCAACTACACCACCGCTATTCAATTGAAAAATGTCACTGCCATCCTGACTCCTCTAGAACATCATGCGCACACCGACCACGACAGCCGTATCCTCCACATCCTCACCTTCTTCACGCTGCATATCAGCGGTTTCGCCATACTCTCTCTGCCAGTACATGCCGACGTAAGGCGCTACCCGTCGAGTTATCTCATAGCGTGCACGCAAGCCGATTCGTACTGAATTGAGGCCCGTCCCAATCCCTTGCTGCCTGGACTCATTGGCAGCGAACACCATTTCACTACGTGGCTGTAGATACCAGCGCTGGGTCAGGCGCACATCATGTTCAAGCTCCAGGCTGGCAGTCACGATACCTTCCTCTCGGTACTGCACTGCGGCATCCGTCTCGATCCGGTAAGGGGCGATCCCCTGAAAGCCGAACACCCCATACACGCCTTCATCATGATCATCGTTGAACACACCACCCTGATAGCCAGCTCCGATCTGGAACTCCCAGAAATCGGCAACCAGGCGACTGTAGAGAAGCTCAAGGGATTCAAACTCGGCTTCTTCACCATCGCCTTGGACATTCTCCCCTTCTGACTTGAGATAGACGCGGTGGGTATCTCCGCCATACCAGGCCTGAAAATCCCACACCAGGGAGTCCTCTCCCTTATCCGGAAGGCTATATTCCAGGCGATCGAAAACTGCGCTCCACTGGAGATGTTCGGCCATGGGCGATGGCCATGACGCCGGGGCATCATATCCATCCTGGGCAAATGCCTGGGAGGCACCAGCACTGGAGAATAGACATACCGTCACGCAGGCAAGACGAAATGAATGCTGACTGATTGACATGATGACTCCTCAGGAAACCTTTACGACACGGAACATACCTGCATCCATGTGGTACAGAAGATGACAATGGAAAGCCCAGCTACCTTCTGCATCGGCGGTGATCAACGCTGAGACGCGCTCACCGGGTTTGACATTCAAGGTGTGCTTGCGAGGGATCAGGTCACCGTGGCCATTCTCGAGCTCCATCCACATCCCATGTAAATGAATGGGATGCTCCATCATGGTGTCATTGATCAAGATGAGACGGAGGCGCTCATCTTTATGAAAATGAATAGGGCCATTGACTTCACTGAACTTCTTGCCATCGAAGGACCACATATAACGTTCCATATTGCCGGTCAGATGCAACTCCATCTCGCGCATGGGCCCACGTCTGTCCGGCCATGGTGAATAGGCCTTGAGATCCTGATAGACCAGTACACGACGCAGCGACTGGTCCAGACCGATTCCTGCCTGGTCATAACGAGCCCCTTGCTGAGCAGCACCCGCCATCAGCATGCCGCCCTGGGCTGCATCGGCTTGCAGGCCAGTCATCTTCGAATGGTCCATGCCTGCCATCTTCGAATGGTCCATGCCTGCCATCTTCGAATGGTCCATGCCTGCCATCTTCGAATGGTCCATGCCTGCCATCTTCGAATGGTCCATGCCTGCCATCTGAGAATGGTCCATGCCTGCCATCTGCGAATGGTCCATGCCCGCCATCTGCGAATGGTCCATGCCCGCCATCTGCGAGTGGTCCATGCCTGTCATCTTCGAATGATCCATTCCAGCATGAGCGCCCATGGCCTCCATCCCGCGATCAGCGATCTGCCGTCGTTCAGGTATGGGCGCCTCCATTCCAGGGCGGGGTGCCAACGTGGCTCGCGCGTAGCCACTGCGGTCCATGGCTTCGGCGAAGATGGTGTAGGCCTTATCATCTTCCGGTGTCACCAGTACATCGTAGGCTTCCGCCACGGCAATACGGAACTCATCCACTTCTACCGGTTGCACTGGCTGTCCATCTGCCGCTACCACGGTCATCTTCAAGCCGGGAATACGTAAATCGAAGTAGCTCATTGCCGAGCCATTGACGACACGTAGACGCACTGTTTCTCCACGCTTGAATAGCGCGCTCCAGTTTTCTTCTGGTGAATGACCATTGAGAAGATACGTATAGGTACTGCCGGTGACATCGGCGATATCCCGTGAGCTCATGCGCATTTCTGCCCACATGCTGCGCGACTCGATCGTGTCCACCCAACCACCCCGTCGTACATCCGCAAAGAAATCAGCGACGGTGCGCTCCTGGTAGTTATAGTAGCCTTCCATGGTCTTGAGATTGCGAAATACGGACTTGGGGTCTTCGAATGTCCAGTCAGTCAGCAGCAGGACATGCTCACGATCATAGGTGAAGGCTTCGGGGGTTGCGGAGTCGATGATCAATGGACCTGCGTGGCCTTCCTGCTCCTGGAGGCCTGAATGACTGTGATACCAGTAGGTACCGCTCTGAGTGACAGGGAACCGATAGGTAAAGGTTTCGCCCGGTGCGATCCCAGCGAAACTGATACCCGGCACGCCGTCCATTTCCGGGGGAAGTATGATGCCATGCCAGTGAATGGAGGTTGGCTCATCGAGCAGGTTTGTCACCTTGATGACAGCATCCTGCCCCTCCTTCAAGCGCACCATGGGCCCGGGACTACTGCCATTGATGCTGATGGGACGAGCGAATTGCCCGGCAATGTCGATGTCTTCACGTCGAATGACAAGAGAGATCTCGGGCCCATGCTCAACCCCTTGGGAGTAACCTGATGTGCGCCCCCAGGGGTTGGCCCAGGCGGGTGCCACGCCTGACACCATTGCGCCCAGCCCCAGGGCAGAACCTCCCTTGAGCAACTGACGACGTGATACAGAAAATTCAGACGGTTTTGGTGCCATGGCCGTTGCTGCTCCCGAGTCATGAATGAAGAGTCATGACATGGATGAAACCACGGCAAGCTGAAACGAACCTGAATGGAGTGCCTATTTGCGTGTGGGCAGATGCACCTCGGCTCTCAATCCCCCTGCGGCTCCTGTTGAGTAGCTCACGCAACCAGCGTAATGCTTGACGAGATGGGCAAGAATGGAGAGTCCCAGCCCATACCCCGGGTGAGTTTCGTCCTGCCGCCACCCACGCTCGCCAAGATGGGCCAACTGTGCCTGCGGCACCCCCGGACCATCATCCTCGACGCAGAGCACGATCTGGTCACTCTCTATCGTCAATCGGCATTGCACCTGATTGACAGACCACTTGCCCGCATTATCCAGCAATATGCCGAGCATTTCGGTGAAATCCTGTGTCTCGACATTCACCCAGCTATCCGCATGATCATTAGATACGCCCAGACACTCCAGCAAGAAGGTACGCTGCGGATAGATCCCCTGGAACATCTCGATCAAGCGCTGGGCCTCTTCAACCGGGCGTGCTGTCTGACCGGCGCGTGGGCCAGCAATGCGGGCTCGCCTGAGTTCTGTCTCCAGCTGGGAATGAATCGTCTCTACACGTTGGAGCATCTTGCCACGACGTACCTCATTGATCGGTCGCTTGCCACGCAGCACTTGTGTCAGTGCTGTCAGAGGTGTCTTGAGCGCATGGGACAGATTCGCCACAGACTCTCGTGAACGAGACAACCGATGATCAAACTCATCCAGCAGGGTATTGAGCTGTGATACCAGCGCATCAAGCTCGGAAGGGGCCTCAAGCACTATCCGCTTTCGGCGCCCGGACTGGAGTTCACTCAATTGATGACGCAGGACACTCAACGGCCTGAGCCCCCGCCTTACCGCCAGCAGATTGAGTGAGATCAGAATTCCCCACAACAGGATGGCGCTGGCGGCGATCCACCAGTGAACTCGGGTCAAGCCCTGCTCCACTGGCGAGAAATTCTCGGCAATCAGCAATTGCACGGCGTCCCCGCGGATATCGAAGACGTGCCGATAGACCAACAGTGGCTGTTGCTGAAACTGATGCATGAACAACGCATCCCCCTTGCCCTCAAGCAAAGGGAGCATCTGCGTCGGCAAGGCAGGCAGCGAAGTACTGACCTTCTCCCCGACTCGCAACACATAGAAATGATGAAAGCTCAGAGACTCCTCTCGGGCCGCTGCCATGAGCTGGGCAACAGGTCGCTCATCCTTCTTGAGCAAGGTGACGATATGCCATGCCTCATCCTTGAGACGCTCGCCAAGAAAGTCCTTCGCCAGCTCGTGGAGAAAGAAGCCATGCAGATACCAGGCAAACAGCACCACCGCGAGAGATGCTCCTCCCAGGCGGGTCAGCAGGCGAAAACGAAGGCTACGACGATCGATGTGAAACAAGCAGATACCCCTGTCCGCGGCGGGTCTGTATCAAGTCCTTGCCCAGGCGGCGGCGAAGGCGAGCGATATAGACTTCTACCAGATTGGGCGCTGCGGCGTCCTGCTCCAGAGCATATAGCTGATCCAGCAACTGTGCCTTGGAGTGCACTCTGTCTGGATGATGCATGAGGTAGCGCAACAGGCGGAATTCGGTGGCCGTCAAGCTCGCCCACTGCTCTCCATCGCAGCACACACGCTGCGCCTCTTCATCCAGCTGAATTCCGCTCACCTGAAGATACCCATGACTTGCCCCTTGGCGACGCCGAAGTAGCGCATGAAGACGTGCCAGCAACTCTGCTTCATGAAATGGCTTGGTAAGGTAATCATCTGCCCCGCTGCGCAAACCGACGACCTTGTCTTCCCACGTGTCACGGGCCGTGAGAATCAGTATCGGAATATCCACCTGACCTTGACGCCAGCGCTTGAGCAAATCCAACCCGGAGCCGTCCGGTAGTCCCAGATCCAGAATGGCCAGTGCGTACTGCTCGGTTGCCATGAAGGCTTGCGCATCATTCAAATTGGAGGAGACATCCAGTCGATAGCCATTGTCCTCAAGCAGCTCGGCCAGGCTTTCCGCCAGCAGGTCATCATCTTCAAGCAACAACAGCTTCATGCCAGCTTTCTCCTGATCCACAAAACACCCACCGAACACCACAGCATATGGCTAAACCAACATGTCATGGTAAGCCTCACCATCCTATGGGGGAAAGCTGATCACTGGCTGAAAAGACAGCAACATGCAATCTCTCCACCACGCGAAGCCGCTCGAATCTCCCATGTGCTATTCAGCCACGTACGCTTGGCTGGATAGCGCCTCTTGGTCACGGTAGCCTTGCACGCCTGTCAGGCAGGTCATGCGTCATGTCGGCTGCCTGACCCCCTATCCATCTTTATTGGCTATCTCCACAGGATGCCCGCAATGCTCGCCAGTCCCGCCGATTTTCCCTACCTCGCAAGCCTGCTTGAGGGCCTCGCGCAGTATTTCCCACTCTCGTTGCCTATCGTCTGCGCGTTGTTGTTGCTTGCCCTGCTGACGTCAGCCATGTCCGCTGCCGTCGGGGTTGGCGGCGGCACCCTGCTGATCATGTTCATGGCGCAGTTGATGCCTGCCGCTGCCCTGATTCCGGTGCATGGCATGGTGCAGCTGGGCTCCAACGGCGGGCGCATGGCGATGACGTGGCGCCATATCGACATGCGCCGTCTGCTGGCCTTTCTGCCCGGTGTGGCGCTGGGTGCGCTGGTCGCGGCCTGGGTATTGATCCGCTTGCCTGAAGGGGTGCTGGAGCTTTCCATCGCGCTGTTCGTGCTGTTCACCTGCTGGGGGCCGGCACTACCCAAGCGAGCTTTGAGCCGCACGGGCACCTTGATCGCCGGTGCCATCACCACCTTTCTTTCAAGTCTGATCGGTGCCAGCGGCCCACTGGTCGCAAGCTTCATCAAGCAAGGCGGCGGCGCGCGTCACACCAAGGTGGCGACCTTCGCGGCCTGCATGGTCGCGCAACACCTCACCAAGGCGTTCATCTTCGGTATGGCCGGCTTCGTCTTCCAGGAGTGGTTGCCCCTGATCGTGCTGATGATCGGCGCGGGCCTGATCGGCACCCGCCTCGGACTGCGCTTTCTGGATCGCGTCTCCAACCGACACTTCGATGGCCTGTTCAAATGGGCGCTGTCATTGCTGGCGCTCAGGCTTGCCTGGCTGGGTAGCGCTTCTCTGATCAGTCATTGATCCGCCGTCAGCCACGCCCTGATCCGCTTCTCACGCACGGCTCATCTGGCGATCGCGCAGATGATCACAGTTTGTGTCCCTGTCCTCTCGACAGGGATGCCCTGGGTATCACACTCAGCTGGCCTTGTTGCCTGTTCCGCCCATCATGACGCGTCAACATTACCTACCATCAAAAGCGCCCCGCTCAGGCATCAGGCTGAGCGGGGCGCCGCTTGTCATGCGTCAACTACAGATCAGAGAGATCAGAACGGGTACTGGCGGGGCTCGACCTGCAGGCTGACCCACTGGTCGGTGGTGAATTCCTCAAGCACCCAGTCGCCATTGAAGCGCCCAAGGCCGGAGTTCTTCTCACCACCGAAGGGTGCGCGAGGATCATCATTCACCGGCATGTCATTGACGTGCACCATGCCAACCTCGACCTGGCGCGCGAAGCGCTCGCCGCGTGCGATATCCGCGGTGAAGACGGAAGCCGAAAGGCCATATTCGGTGCCATTGGCAAGCTCCAGCGCATGCGCTTCGTCACGGGCCTTCTGGATGCCGACCAGCGGCCCGAAGATCTCGTTGCGCGCCAGACTCATGTCATTGGTGACCTCGGTGAACACATGGGGCGGCAGCAGCTGACCCTGCGTCTCGCCCTCAAGCATCACCCTGGCGCCCTCGCCCTTGGCCGTCTCGATCATCTCGAGCAGACCATCACGCTGTTTGGCATTGATGATCGGCCCGATGACGGTATCGTCCTGTGCGGGGTCGCCGACCTTGAGTGAGCGGGCACGCGCCACGAAGCGATCGACAAAGGCGTCATGGACCGACTCATCGACGATGATGCGGTTGATGGCCATGCAGATCTGCCCCTGATGGAGGAACTTGCCGACCAGAGCGGCGTCCACCGCCTGCTCGATATCCGCATCATCCAGCACCACGAAGGGGCTGTTACCGCCCAGCTCCAGGGCAACATGCTTGAGATGATCACCACCGACGGCGCGCTTGCCGATGCCCTTGCCTACCTGGGTAGAACCGGTGAAGGAGATCAGCCGCGGCACTTCGTGATCCACGAAGGCATCGCCGATCTCGCTGCCGGAACCGACCACCACGCTCAAGACGCCGGCAGGCAGGCCCGCCTCCTCGAACAATCGGGCCAGCAGCAGGCCACCGGTCAGCGGCGTGTCACTCGCCGGCTTGATGACGACGCTGTTGCCAAGCGCCAATGCCGGTGCCAGGGAACGCTGGGTCAAATGCAGCGGGAAATTCCACGGGCTGATGATGCCGATGACACCCAGCGGCTTGCGAAAGACACGGCTCTCCTTGCCCGGCACCTGAGCCTCCATCGCCATCCCGGCCACGCGGTTGGCCATCGCGGCAGATTCCAGCGTGATCGCGCGAGCCGCGGCCAGTTCCGCCTGCGCCTTGATGCGAGTACTGCCGGACTCACGAATCAACCAGCCGAGCAGCTCTTCGCGTCGCTCATCCATCAGCTCCACCACCTTGTGCATCACGCCCGCGCGCTCGCTTGCCGGCGTCTGGGCCCAGTCAGGGTGAACATCGCGCGCCTTGCGATAGCTGGCGTCGAGATCCTCGGCGTTGGCCATGGAAATCGAGAGCAGCGCGCTCTGATCGAAGGGGTCCAACACCTCAAGCGTCTTGCCGGCTCGTCCGGCACGCCATTCACCGGCGAGAGGTAGCTGCTCCAGGTTCTGGTAATCGCGAGGCATGAGTCTCTCCGTGCTATGGGGTTATAGGAGACATGGCGATAGTGTGGCAAAACCCAACCACCGCAACTCAGCTATGCCAGAATGGCACCGCCAACTGAGAGCATCCCCCCTACCGAAACCGAATGAGAGTCAAAGGATGAGCCCTGAAGACCTGCAGAAACTGACGACCCGCCAGATGCCCTATGGCAAGTATGCCGGACGCCTGATTGCCGACCTGCCTGGGGATTATCTAGGCTGGTTTGCGCGCAAGGGGTTTCCGCAGGGCGAGATCGGTCGCCTGCTCGCGCTGATGCACGAGATTGATCACAACGGGTTGAATGCGCTGCTGGAGCCGCTGCGGCGGCGCTGAGGGAGTGAAATATAGAGGGGCTGAGTTAAAGAGGGACTGCGGCTTGCGCAGCGTCGCGGACAAGTCAGCGAGTGGGAATCACGACAGGCGCCCGCTGGCCTCCAGTTGATCGAACATGTCGTGCAGCGTCGTCTCGAGGGGCCGATAGATCAGGCCCAGCTGCTCGCGGCTGCGGGTATTGTCGAAGACGAAGGGATGGCCCACGTTGCGCGCGACGACCTTGCGGGTCACGGCCTTGTTGGCCAGCGGACCCGCCAGCCACACCAGCCATTTGGGCAGCTGGCGAGCGGGAATCGCGTACTGCGGGCCGGCGTGACGGCGCAAGGCCCGCCCCAACTCAATGAAGCTTGAGGAATGCCCGGCGACCAGGTGACGCCCATTGGCCGTGGGCAGAAATCCTGCCGCCAGATGCGCCTCGGCCACATCCCGCACATCCACCACGCCCATGCCGTAATCCGGCGCGCCTATCCTGAGCGTGCCATCACATAGCTGCGTCATCAGGCTGAAGGATTCGCCGCGCGTGTCATCGCTGATCGCGGGGCCGAGCACCAGCGAGGGGTTGATCACCACCAGCCGCCAGCGCGACTGCTGCTCGGCGATCTGCCAGGCGGTCTGTTCCGCCAGCGTCTTGGAATGGGAATAGGCCTGATGCTCAAGCGATGCCGTGGTGTTCCAGACACTCTCGTCAAAACAGCCGCGCGGGGTATCCAGCGCATCGGCATTGTCGCTGTAGATGGCGGCACAGCTGCTGGTCAGCACCACCCGTTCGACACTGGTCTGACGATTGGCCTCTTCCAGCACATTGCGCGTGCCCTCCACTGCCGGACGCACCAAGTCGCGCTCGGGGTCCAGGACACTGACCACGAAGGGCGAGGCAGTATGAAAGACCACCCCACAGCCTGCCATCGCCTGAGCGTAGGAACCCTGTTTGAGCAGATCACTGGCGAAGACACGTAGCTCCCCCGGCAAGCGCTCGCCCAGCGCCATGAGCGCCGTCAGACGCTCGCTATTGCCGGGATCGCGCACGGCGGCATGCACCGTCAGTCCTTCTTCCAGCAAGCGACGAATCAGCTGCCCCGCCACATAGCCGGTCGCGCCGGTCACCAGTACCGGGCGCGATCGCTCCAGCCCTGCCAACAAGGCTTGCGTAGACGCATTGATCGGCATGGACGGACTCCCGGAATGCAGTAATTGGCGATCTGACGGCACAGTGTGCGCGGCAATGGCGTCAGGCAGACAGCTTGACGAACCAGGTCCACAGGCCGCCCAGAATCAGCGACTCGGCGGCGAAGCGGAACAGATGGCGCATCTCGATGCCATCCAGCATCAGCCCCATCAGACGGGCCGTCATGATGCCGGCGATACCTGCCACCGCGAGCGTCACCAGCACCGGCAACACACCCAGGCCGATCGGCGGATACATCAACAGATACCCCACCGCGATGACCCAGCCCCAACGAATGCGCCGCGAGATCGCCGCGCCGGTCTCCTTCGGTACGGTCTGCGGCGTGTCGTTCGGCCCCTTGAAGCGATTGACCAGCTCCGGCACTGCCGCCAGCAGTACCCCTGCTGTCAGCACGAAGCCGCCCAGAATCTGCAATACCATCATCATCGTGCCATCTTCCCTTGTCCGGTAATCAATGGCGCACATGCTACCAATACTGCCGGGCAAATGCCTGACCGGAATGCACGCCCCGGCATCGTCTCGTACATCTTCCCATTCGCGACACGCTGATCTATCATCGCACCATCGTCATTTCGACAAGTCTCGACATATGGACAGATAAGATGAATGACTCCGACAGCCTGCCCGACCCGCAGGCCACGCTGGACACCTTCGCGGCGCTGTCCCAGGCCACGCGTCTGGACACGTTTCGGCTGCTGGTCCGCCATGAGCCACAGGGCCTGCCCGCCGGCGAGATCGCACGCCTTCTCGAGGTGCCGCACAACACGCTCTCGACCCATCTGGGGGTATTGAGCCGCGCGGGGCTGATCCACTCCCAGCGCGAAGGCCGTTCGCTGATCTACCGCGCCAACCTCGAGCACATGCTCGCCACCGTGCAGTTTCTGGTACGTGACTGCTGCGCGGGCTCCTCGGTGGTCTGCGACCCACTGCTGGCCTCACTCACCGTGCCCGACTGCAGCGCCTCTTCTACCCCCTGTGCTTCTCAGGAGCCTCGCAACGATGACTGATTCCGTCCGTACTTCCGGCAAGATCACGATGTATCACAACCCGGCCTGCGGTACGTCACGCAATGTGCTGGCCATGCTCAAGGCCTCCGGCGAGACACCGGAGGTGATCGAGTATCTGGTCACGCCGCCGACGCGCGAGACGCTGGAATCCCTGATTGCCGCCATGGGGGGCGGCCCGCGCCCGCTGCTGCGCCGCAAGGGCACGCCCTATGACGAGCTCAATCTGGATGACCCGGCCTTGAGCGATGCGGCGTTGATCGACGCCATGATGGCCCACCCGATCCTGATCAATCGCCCCATTGTGGTCACGCCGCAGGCCACGCGTCTGTGCCGCCCGTCGGAGGCGGTACTGGAGCTGCTGGACAACCCGGTCGCGCAATACACCAAGGAAGACGGCGACGTCGTTCACGCCCCCAGGACCTGAATCATGAACGCACACACTTCCGACACGTCTCACCTGCCGACAGGCGACACCATGACCAATGAACTCATGCCCGATAAAATCATGTCCGATGAGATGAAAGCGGCACTGGCCGACCTGCCCAATATCGATGCTGAACACTGGCGACCGCTGGAGATCGATCGCCTGGTCGGGCCGGATGCCCCGCGTCACGCGCCGCGCATTCTGGTGCTGTACGGCTCCCTGCGTGAGCGTTCCTTCTCACGCTTCGCCGCCGAGGAAGCGGCGCGCCTGCTGCGTGCCTTCGGTGCCGAGGTGCGCCTTTACTCGCCGGCCGGCCTGCCATTGCCGGATGACTGCGAGGCCGACCATCCCAAGGTGCAGGAGCTGCTCGAGCTGGCCCAGTGGTCCGAGGGCATGCTGTGGGCGAGCCCGGAGCGCCACGGCGCGATGACATCGATCATGAAGGCGCAGATCGACTGGATCCCCCTGTCACTGGGCGGCGTGCGCCCCACCCAGGGCAAGACGCTGGCCATCCTGCAGGTCAGTGGCGGCAGCCAGAGCTTCAACAGCGTCAACCAGCTGCGCATTCTGGGCCGCTGGATGCGCATGCTGACCATCCCCAACCAGTCATCCGTGCCCAAGGCCTTCAATGAATTCGACGAGCATGGCCGCATGCGCATGTCACCTCTTTATCTGCGCATCGTCGATGTCTGTGAAGAGCTGATGAAGTTCACCTGGATGAACCGCGACCGCAGCGCCTATCTGACCGAGCGCTACTCGGAGCGTGTCGAGAGCGCCGAAGAGGTCTCCCGACGCGTCAATCAGAGCACGATCTGACGCAATCCGCGGTCGCACACGCGGCTTCTCACTTACTCTTCACCCTCGACAAGGAGACGTCATGCTTGCCTTGGCAATCTTCGCCATCACGCTGGCACTGGTGATCTGGCAGCCACGTGGGCTGGGCATCGGCACCAGCGCCCTAGGCGGCGCCGTGGTCGCGCTGGCCTGTGGCGTGGTCAATCTGCCGGATGTGCTGGTGGTCTGGGATATCGTCTGGGACGCCACCTTCACCTTCGTGGCGCTGATCATCATCTCGCTGATCCTCGATGAGGCGGGCTTCTTCAGCTGGGCCGCACTGCATGTCGCGCGCTGGGGCGGCGGCAACGGACGCAAGCTGTTCCCGCTCATCGTGCTGCTGGGCGCGGTGATCGCGGCCTTCTTCGCCAATGATGGCGCCGCCCTGCTGCTGACGCCGATCGTGATCGCGATTCTGGTGCGCCTGGAATTCTCGGCGGCGGCCTCGCTGGCCTTCATCATCGCCACCGGCTTCGTGGCCGACTCCACCAGCCTGCCGCTGGTGATCTCGAATCTGGTCAACATCGTCAGCGCCAACTACTTCGACATCTCCTTCACGCATTACGCCGCCGTGATGGTGCCGGTCGATCTGATCGCGCTGGCCGCCACGCTGATCGTGCTGTGGCTGATGTTCCGCAAGGAGCTGCCCTCGCACTACGCGCTGGAGAAGCTCGAGGCACCGTCAAGCGCCATCAAGGACCGCCAGGTATTCCGCGCGGCCTTCCCGCTGCTGGGGGTGCTGCTGGTGTCCTACTTCGTGACCGCGCCGCTGGGCATTCCGCTCGCCGTCGTCACCGGCAGCGCCGCGCTGATTCTGCTGGCCATCGCCGGGCGCTGGCTGGGCAGCGGTGATGCCGTGATAGAACTCGGCCCGGTGCTGCGCGGGGCGCCGTGGCAGATCGTGCTGTTCTCGGTGGGCATGTATCTGGTGGTCTACGGGCTGGGCAATGCCGGCCTGACCGATCACGCCAGCGACATCCTCGCCTGGCTTGCCAGTCAGGGCGAGCTGGTCGCCACCCTCGGCACCGGCGTGCTGGCCGCCGTCACCGCCTCGGTGATGAACAACATGCCTGCCACGCTGATCGGCGCGCTGGCCATCGACCACCTCACCGCGCAGCAGGTCAATGACGCGACGCGTGAGCTGATGGTCTACGCCAACGTGATCGGCAATGATCTGGGGCCCAAGTTCACCCCGATCGGCAGCCTCGCCACACTGCTGTGGCTGCATGTGCTCGATCAGAAAGGCCATCACATCAGCTGGGGGCAGTACATGAAGGTCGGCCTGGTGCTGACGCCGCCGGTGCTGATCGCCACCCTGCTCGGCCTGTGGGCCTGGCTGGGCGTACTCAACGGCTGACGGCCCGCCATCTCCTGGCCAAGGGCCATGGCTCAGATCCCGACCCATGCCGTCATGACATGAGCACTTGCACAAGAAAGCCCCGCCGCATCCCGGCGGGGCTTTTGCGTTGTGTGCGCCATTGACTGGCAGCGAGATGTCCGCCGTCAGAGCTGGCGGCGGCTGACGATGACTCCACTGTCGGCCGCTTCACCCTCGGCGGCGATCTCCGCGCGCATCCAGTCGCAGAATTGCTGCACGTGCCTGGCGGGCTGCGGATGATGGAACAGCCAGTAGGCACGCTGGGGATTGGCGGCCATCTCGAACAGGCATTCCAGGGTGCCGTCCTCAAGCTCCTTGCGGATCAGGCGTGGCGGACACAGCGCGACCCCCTGCCCCGCGACCACCGCAGCACTCAGCAGACTGAAGTCCTGATAGAGATCGCCCTTGTCGAGCTGGGAGGGATACAGCCCGCAATTGTTGAACCAGTCATGCCAGGGCTGGCGCGACTGATCGTGGATCAGCTCCAGCTTCAACAGATCCGCCGGCTGGGTCGGGCGGCGGTGATGCTCCAGATACAGCGGACTGGCCACCGGCTGAGTGGCCCCCGAGAACAAGCGGAACGCCTGTGACGACTTGTCCGGGAGTTCGTCCTGCCAGGTGATCATCACATCGACCTCCGGCAGCAGCCCCCGCGCACTGATGCCGGCATATTGCAGGCTGACCGCGATATCGGGGCATTGCTCGCGAAAGCTGTTGAGCCGCGGGATCAGCCAGCGCACCGCCACCGAGGGAAGACAGCTGACGCGCAGCTGACGCCGCTGATGCACGCCTTGTGGGTCGACCTCGAATTCGGCCACCGACTGCTCGATTCTGGCAAAGCCGGCCTGCAGGCCATCGGCCAGTCGGCGTCCGGCGTGTGACAGCACCACGCCGCGTCCAGCCCGCTCCAGCAGACTGACCTCCAGCGTGGCCTCCAGGCGGCGGATCTGGTGACTCACCGCCGACTGGGTGATGTTGAGCTCATCCGCAGCCGCGGTGATGCTCCCCAGGCGTGACACGACCTCGAAGGCATTGAGCGATGACAGACTGGGTCGCATGGGATGTCCTTGATGACTGGCCTGGCCGGGGGCCAGAAACCGGGTGCCGAGTGCCTGTGCCAAGCGCTGTGCTGCGCGCTGAGCTGAGCGCTGAGCTGAGCGCCCTGATGGAAGAAAGGCGTCAATCAGCATGTGACGGCAATCCATGACATGAAGTCATAGGTTAAACGAAAAATGGTCAGTTTTCTGCAATCCACCTCATGGCTAAGGTGAAGGTGTCAGTGATATTGCCAGCTCCCCGCTGCTTGTTCCGCGCAAGCCTGCTGCAACACGACACCACTGGTGAACAATAACAAGACGCCTCGGCGTCACCATGAGGTCTCCTAGGATGAACTTACCTGTCCTGCTGTCGTTCGGGCTCTATCTGCTGCTGATGCTGGGCATCGGCATCTACTTCTATCGCATCACCCACAATCTGTCGGATTACATACTCGGGGGACGCGGCTTGCCGCCAAGCGTCGCGGCCTTGAGTGCCGGCGCTTCCGATCTCAGCGGCTGGGCTCTGATGGGCCTGCCCGGCGCCATCTTCAGTGGTGGCCTCTCGCAAGCCTGGATCGCGGTCTGGACCCTGGTCGGCGTCTACCTGAACTGGACCCTGGTCGCCGAGCGACTGCGCGTGTTCACCGAAGCGGCCGGCAATGCGCTGACGGTGCCGGATTATCTGGAAGCGCGTTTCGAAGACCGCTCACGCGTGCTGCGTACCCTGTCTTCCGTGGTCATGCTGGTGTTCTTCACCTTCTATGTTTCGGCGGGTCTGGTCGGTGGTGCCGTGCTGTTCGAAGGTCTCTTCGATATCGATTACCGCGTCGCACTGTGGTTGGGCGCGCTGGTCATCGTCGGCTATACCTTCCTCGGTGGCTTCCTCGCCGCTTCGTGGACCGACCTCATCCAGGGCCTGATGATGGCCGCCTCGCTGTGTGCCGTGGCTGCCATGACGGCAGTGGCGCTGTTCGGCGATGGCGCAGCCGCCTCGGCAGCGGCGCAGGATGTCGCCCCCATCGGTGGCCTGATGGAAGGCGTGACCTTCCTGGGCATGCTGTCGCTGGCCGGCTGGGCGATCGGCTACTGTGGCCAGCCACACGTCGTGGTGCGTTTCATGGCCGTGCGCAAGCGTGAAGATATCAAGGTGTCGCGGCGTATCGCCCTGCTGTGGTCCGCCATCACCATGGCGGCTGCGGTATCAGTGGGCGTGCTGGGTTACTACTGGTTCGGCGGTGAGCTGGGTGGCGGTCTCACTGACAGCGAGCGTGTCTTCATCTCCCTGAGCCAGATCATGCTCAACCCCTGGGTGGCAGGCTTCATTCTGGCCGGCGTCCTGGCCGCGATCATGAGCACCGTCGATTCCCAGCTGCTGGTCTGCTCCAGCGCCATCGCCGAAGACATCTACCGTGGCCTGATTCGCCCCAAGGCGACGCAGAAGGAGCTGGTCTGGCTGAGCCGTGCCAGCGTGATCGGCATCGCTCTGCTGGCCACCGTGATGGGCAGCGAGCGTGACAGCAGCATCCTTGGCCTGGTGTCCTACGCCTGGGGTGGCTTCGGCGCCGCCTTCGGTCCCGTCATCCTGCTGTCACTGTTCTGGCGTGGCATGACCCGCAATGGCGCCATCGCCGGCCTGCTGGTCGGTGCCCTCACCGTCGCGATCTGGAAGCCGCTGAGCGGCGGCCCGCTGGAGATATTCGACATGTTCGAGGTCGTACCCGGCTTCCTGTTCGCCCTGATCGCCATCGTCCTCGTCAGCCGCATGAACGCAGAACCTGCCGCCAGCGCCTGCTTCGACCGTCTGATGAAGCACTGGCGCCGCGAACAGGCCTGACCCCGCGCAGGGGGACCGAGAACCTCCCCCTGTGCCCTGCAGATACCGCCACTGCCGGCCATCACACTTGCCGGCAGTGCACGAAAGCCCCCAGCCGGGCAGCGAATTCCAGGCAGTCCGGCCTGGTCATCAGATCCAATTTCGATTTACGAGGAGTCCTGTCATGAGTGATGTACCTGCCGCCTATCAAGCCAGCAAGGGTTCGATTCTGGACGTCGATCGCGACTTCTACGACAGCCTCACCGAAGGCAAGGCCGAGCGCACCCTGGTCGCGACCCATACCGTGCCGCTGCGCGATGGCCTGGCGTGGGAAGTGCCGGCGGGCCACGTGCTGCGCATCAAGATCACCGAGGGTTCACAGGTCGGCGATTTCAACATGTGGAACCTGCACAACCCGCGTGAGCGCATGTGGGCGTCTCGCACCCGCCAGCTGCAGCGCGCACATGTCAGCACCTATGATCGCCTGTGGTCCACACTGCCCTACCTGCGCCCGATGGCGACCATCATCGATGACACCCTCGCCGACTATGGCGTCGATGCAGAAGGCGGTCGCGTGCATGACCTGCTGGGCACGCGCTGCGACCCCTACGTCAATCGCCTGCTGACCGGCGAGGACTTCGATCACCACTGCCACTCCAACCTGGTGCGCGCGGTGGAGCCCTGGGGCCTGACCGAATTCGATATCCATGATGTGCTCAACATCTTCCAATGCACCGGCCTCAACAATGAAGATAAGTACTTCATGAAGGCCTGCCCGGCACGCAAGGGCGATTACCTGGAGTTCTTCGCCGAGACGGACCTGCTGTGCGCGATGTCCTGCTGCCCGGGCGGCGATCTGTCAGTGGACCTGTGGGGCCCTGATGCGCGAGACCCGCTCGAGACCTGCAACCCGCTCGGTGTCGAGATCTATCGACTGGAAGGCGATGTACTCGCAGGCTGGGAGTCGCCCAAGGTCGCGGCTTACGCCGGTAACCACGGCCGCCAGCACCCCGCAACCGACTGGGCCGCCATCAAGCGTGAACGCTGCTGCTGATGCGGATTTTGAAACGCTGATCGTCTTTATCGGGTACTGATGCAACAAAGCCCCCTGCCGAGACTCTCGACAGGGGGCTTTGCCTTTCATGTACGGACATCGCCGTCTCACCCTTGGCGGGTCTGCTCATACAAACGGCGATGTTCGGCGTGCAGCGATGTCCAGAGCGGCGCCATGCGGGCAATCAGGCGAGGATCAAACTGCTTGCCGGATTCCTCGCTGAACAATCCGACCAGACGCTTCAACGACCAACCCGGCTTGTAGGCGCGCGGCGAGGCCAGGGCATCGAAGACATCCATCATCGCGGCCACCTGACAATGCAGTGGCAAGGCACCCCCGGCGGACCCGGCAGGATACCCTTGGCCATTCCAGCCCTCGTGGTGGGTAATCGCCACCAGGCTGGCCAGCGCTCTCAGGGGGCCGCGCAGCGTAAACAACAGGCGTCCGCCATGACTGGCATGATCGCGCATAGTGACACGCTCCTCATCACTGAGCGCACGCGGGGCATTCAGAAGCTCCGTCGAGATCCCGACCTTGCCGATATCATGCAGCAAGGCCGCGCTATGCAAGTCATGCAGTGGCACCTTGCGCTGACCGGGCCCCAACAGCCTTGCGTAGAGAAATACCGTCAGCCCCGCCACCCGCCAGGAATGCGCCAGAGTATCGCCATGATGACGATGAAGGAGGCGCGCCAGGGCCAGAACTCCGGGTTCGAGCGTCTTCGCCCCGGGGGGCGGCATGAAGAGGTAATCCGGCAAGGGGGCATCACCGGCATGCGCGAAACGCATCGCGCGCAGGGCATCTTCCATGGAGCCTCCCTGTTCAATCTGCCTATAAAGAGTCGCGAGTCATCAGGGGGCTCATGATCGATGCACCAGATAGGGTCGCATCAGCCCAGAGTGACGAGCGCCTATTTCTCGTTCTTTTTTAGATTTATGTTTCACATTCGTCTCGCAAGCTCGGGCCTTCATATCCGTTTTGAAGACCAGCTCTTCCAAGACCCTGCACTTGCTAAAAAGGGCTTGCTAAAAAGGACTTGATAGACAGCACTTGATAGACAGCACTTGATAGAAAGCACGTGATAGAAAGCACGTGATAAAAGGTACTTGGTGAATATTAGGCGATAATAATGATGCACCTCAATGTTTCCTTCATCAAATCCTTGCCTCATCCGTATTGCAGCATGACGCATACCGCGCTCAGAGACGCGCGCATATTATCTCGCGAACCATTCCAGCAGATGCTCGATCAAGCGCACCGTGCGCAGCGGGCGATGGCGCTCACGATGATAGATCAATGACAACGGCACATCCGCCGGCTGCCAGTCACTCAGCAACTCCTGCAGCTCCCCTCGCGCGATGGCTGATTCACAGTAGAGCCTGGGCACGCGAATGATGCCGTTGCCGGCGATGGCACCACTGACCAGCACATGCCCGTTGCGGCACTCAAGCTGGCCACCGACGTCCACCTGCAACTCGCGAGGCTCTGCCCCGCGTGCAGTGAAGGACCAGCGCGAGACCGAGCCGACCAGGCAGCGGTGATCCACCAGCTCGCCGGGCGTATTCGGGGCGCCATGGCGAGCGAGATAGTCGGGGCTGGCCACCACCACGTAGGGCAATGTCATCAGCGGACGCGCGATGAAGTCGGCATCCTCGAGGGCGCCCATGCGCAGGGCGATATCGAAATCATCACGAATCAGGTTCACGCGATGACTGCTGAAATCCAGCTCCACCTGCACTTGCGGCCAGGTCTGCATGAAGGCGTGCACGGCGGGTGCCAGCAGCCGCTCGCCGATCGGCCCGCCGACGCTGTTGATGCGCAGCCTCCCGCGCATGGCGTTGCGCTCCTCACGTACCAGCGTCACGATCTGGGTGATGTCGCCCAACGCACTGCGACACTGGGCATGCAGCAGATGGCCGCTCTCGGTGAGTCGCAACGAGCGTGTCGAGCGCTGCATCAGCGACACGCCAAGTGCCTGTTCAAGCGCAGTCACCTGTTTGGAGACCTGCGACCGCGACACGCCCAACTGCTCGGCGGCGCGGGTGAAGCTGCCATGATCCGCCGTCATGACGAAGGCACGAATATCGGCCAGAGGAAGCGACTCGAGCATGGGGCTCTCCAGAGGTGTGATGTCGAGAGGGAACACAGAGGCAGGCACGCCAAGACACTCAATCGAAGATACTCGACCGAAGACACGTAATTGAAGACACGGGATCGAAGACAGTCAGTCACGGAGCATCATGCCAGCAGTCTACCAGCCGCATTGACGTCTGCTGGCACAAGGTCTTCAAGACGACAAATGACGCGTGAAGATCCTTGGCGTTAGATAACGCATACAAAAAGGGGCGCTGATGAGCGTAATGCCAGTCAGTTAACACTGACTGGCATTTTTCTTGGCCGGATACTTCTGCGGCCGGCGCCTGACCGATCGAGGATAAGACCGTTCGCGTCGTTCCGGTAAAACGAACGACGGTGCCATGTC
>NZ_JADPPY010000022.1:0-54829 GCF_018340035.1 Cobetia sp. MC34 | reverse complement strand
AGGTCGTTAGGGTTTCACCCATGGCGAGTGGTCCTCTTGAATCGTGTTCTGGCAGGAACATCCTGATTCTACAAGAGAAAACCACTCGCCATCTTCGTTTTCAGGTCGGCCTCATGAATAAGCCGGGATGAAACATGGCTCACGCCATGACAACTGGCAAGTTTTGCTTGGCGGCTGGTCGTACCATGAAAGCTCCTTCCTGCGACCGGAAATGCCGCCATGCCGACCACTGCCTCGCCCTCGACTGCGCCTTTCAGCACGCCCGCAGCACAGCACGCCCCGCACACGACTCAGCGCGAGTCATGGCGCCAACGCAGCCTCATGAAGCTTGCAGCCTTGAAGGCCGCCACCCCGGTAACCCCGCTGCTGGAACTCAGCCTGCGCGGACTGGGCGAGGCGCGCATCCTGATCAAGGACGAGCGGGCGCATGCCAGCGGCTCGCTCAAGCATCGCCTGGCGATGTCGCTGTTCGAGCAGGCCCTGCTAAAGGATTGGCTCACACCCGGCGGCCCGGTGATCGAAGCCTCCTCGGGCTCCACCGCGGTCTCTGAAGCGTGGCTGGCACGCCGGCTGGGGCTGGAATTCATTGCCGTGGTGCCCAGGGGCACCGCCTTTTACAAGCAGCAAGCGATTCGTGGCGAGGGCGGGCGCGTGGTGGAAATCGAGGACCCCGCTCGGCTCTGTCAGCATGCGCAGGCGCTTGCCGACGACAGCGGCGGTCACTTCATCAATCAATTCCGCCATGCCGCTACTGCTGGCGACTGGCGCAGCGACGGGGCCGGCGACTGGGCAAGCGATACGAGCCTGCCCGGGGAGTGCCTGGCACAGATCGCCGCGCGTGAGCTGCCCGAGCTGCAGGCGGTATTTCTCGGCGCCGGCACCGGCGGCAGTGCCGCCAGCTTCGCGCGTCATCTGCGCCACAAGCGCCATCTGCATCAGGGGAGCTATCTGCATCACGGGAGCCATCGCACCCGCGTGATCGGCGTGGACCCCGAGCACTCCGTCTATCACGCCTGCTGGCAGCACCATCGTGCCCACGGCACCCGTACGACTGCCCTGCCCGTCCCGCAGGCGACCAACCCCATCGAAGGCATCGGCCGCCCCTGCGTGCTGGAGGCATTCGACCCCGCCCATTTCGATGACTACCGACGCATCGCGGATGCGCGCAGTCAGGCGGCCGCGCTGTGGCTGGCCGAGCATGCCGGGCTTGAGGTCGGCCCCTCCACCGGCACCGCCTTCGCGGGGCTGCTCGAGAGTCTGGCGCTCAGGCGCGCACGCGGTGAGTCGCTGGCCGGCAGCTGGTTGCTGCTGGCCTGTGATCACGCCGAGCGTTATGCCACTTCGCTGGGCGATCCCGCATGGCGAGCTGCACAGCAATCGCGACTCGCCCCGCAGCGGGCCTGGATCGAGGCGTTTGCCGAGAGAAACGACGACGCCCTTTACGACACCCCGCCTGAAACGACGACACCCCGCCGAGTGGCAGGGTGTCGTAAAGCCCATCCGATGCGACGGCGTGGCTAGCAGGGGTGCATCACACCAGCAGCGCCTGGAACTGACGCAGCCATTCCGGATGCGCCGGCCAGGCCGGTGCAGTCACCAGCTTGCCGGAGGTCACGGCGTCGGTCACTTCCAGCGACACGAACTCTCCGCCAGCCAGCTTCACCTCAGGCGCACAGGCCGGATAGGCGCTGACGCGATGGCCTTCCAGCGACATGGCGGCGGCCAGCAGCTGCGGGCCATGACAGACGGCGGCGATGGGCTTGTCGGCCTCGACGAAGTGACGCACCATCGCCAGCACACGCTCATCCAGACGCAGATACTCGGGGGCGCGGCCACCGGGGATCAGCAGCGCGTCGTAACTCTCGACGGCGATCTCGGCGAAGCTGGCGTTGAGCGCGAAGTTGTGGCCCGGCTTCTCGGTGTAGGTCTGATCACCCTCGAAGTCATGGATGGCGGTCTTGACGATATCGCCTTTCGTCTTGTCCGGGCAGACGACATCCACGCGATGCCCCATCGCCTGCAGCGCCTGAAACGGCACCATCAGCTCATAATCTTCTACAAAATCCCCGGCAATGATGACAATGCTGGCCATGATGATCTCCTGATTGGACCCAACGTCTAGGTACGCGCCGCGCGCGGCGGGAAGGACAAGGCAGTTACAGAGTACCTATCCATTGCACATGAGCAAGCGCTGAAATATCGTCGTGGCCGCCTCACGGGCGTTGGCTTGATTGTGGATCGCCTCAACATCATTACATCATCACGTGCAGTCGCCCTGACTCGTCGCTGCCTGACCGCTCGACACCCCCATTCACAGGCCACGGCTCCAGTGCCGGTCTCGGGAGTCACCATGACCCTGCCATCTTCCGCCTTGTCTCACTTCTCTGAATCTGCCGCGCGGCGCGGCGTTTGCACCGCCACACGCGCCGATCGGCCCTCGGCATGGCAGCGCCTGTGCCGCGCAGGCCTGGGGGCGCTCCTGCTGTTGGCGGGCAGTGCCCAGGCGGCCAGCGATGAGGCCGCTGTCAGCCCTGACGCGCCCCTGGCGCCTGTCGCCAGCATCGCGCCGGTGCCCTTCACCGCCCACTACACCCTGGTGCTGGATGGCTGGCCGGACGTGCCCATCACCCAGCGCGTCAGCCAGAGTGGCGAGCTGTACATCGCCAGCATGGAGGCCTCCATCAAGGTCGCCAGTGGCTATGAGCAGGGCCGCTTCACGCTCGCGGAGGGCCGCATGCTGCCCGAGGGCTATCGCTCCGGCTATCGGCTGGCCGGCATCGGCAAGGACTACAACCGGGAAGCGCCGCAGGCAGGCAACACCCGCCTGCCTGACCGTCAGAGCCTGCTGGTGTTGCTTAGCCAGCAGGTCGACAGCCAATGGAGCGAGCAGGCCTGTCTGGCCGCGACGCCTTGCTCACTGGATTATCTCGACCACAAGGGCCGCCAGCGCACCCTGATGTACGAGATCCAGGGCCAGGAAACACGCCAGGCGGCACAGCGCACCTTCCGCACCCTGCGCATCGAGGCGTGGCGCAAGCATCGCGAGCACAAGCACTACCGTATCTGGCTGGCGCCGCGCTGGCCGGGCCTGATGGTCGGCCTCGATTACCTCGACTACGAAGACGTCATGGACAAGGACGGCAACCGCAACGGCAAGGTGCCGCCGCGCTCGGCCCATCTGACCCTGAACCAGCTGAGCAGCGCCCGCCAGTGATGACAGCTCCCGCCTCTAGCGCGGCGGATCATAAGCCCCGCTGATACGCCATCAGCAAGTCTCTCGCGCAATGGTGATGGCGGGGTTATCCAGACTCCACGCCAACCGATATAGTAAGGCCCTTCGGCGGTATTCACCGCCAATCAATCACTTGCGCCGCCCCTGCTGTCCGGGTGGCAACGCCAAGGAAGGGTCATGCTGTCGGGTCTCATCTTCATTCTTCTGCCGCTGATACTCGGCTATCTGGTACGCCTCACCGATCCTGGTCGCCTGGCGGTGGTCAATCGGCTGGTCAATGCCTCCATCTATCTCATCCTGTTCCTGATGGGCATGGGGCTGGCGGCGCTGGAGCAGTTGAGTGTCGGCATGGCCGCCATGAGCGGTCAGGCGTTGACGCTGTTCGCCATCATCACGCCGCTGAATCTGCTGGCGCTGTGGTGGCTGTCGCGCCGCAGCCCGCTGCGCGCCAATCCCGCCCAGGCGGTGGATGGCGCGCCGATGACCCGCTGGCAGGCGCTGTCCGGCTCGCTGACCCTTGCCGCCGTGGTCGCGCTCGGCGTCGGCGCCGGCGTGCTGCTCAAGACCTTCGGCACCCAGCTTGATACCGATACCCTCGCCGAATGGGCGCTCTATGTGCTGCTGGCGTTGATCGGCTGCCAGCTCAGAAGCTCCGGCATGAGCCTGCGCCAGATCCTGCTCAATCGACACGGCCTGATCATCGCGCTGACGGTGATGGCCAGTTCGCTGCTCGGTGGCCTACTGGCGGCCCCCTTGCTGGCGCTGGAGTGGAATCAGGGCATGGCGATCTCGGCCGGCTTCGGCTGGTACTCCCTGTCGGGGATCCTGGTCGGCGATCAGCTCGGGCCGATTCTCGGCGGCGCCGCCTTCTTCAATGACCTGGCGCGCGAGCTGCTGGCCTTCGTGCTGATCCCCCTGACCATCCAGCGCTACACGCCGCTGGCCATCGGCATCGGCGGGGCCACCTCGATGGACTTCACGCTACCGGTGATCCAGCAGACCGGCGGCGTGGCCTGCGTCCCGGTCGCCGTGGTCTCGGGCTTCCTGCTGTCGCTGGCAGCGCCGCCGATGATTCTGTTCCTGCTCTCGCTGAGTCACGTCTGATCCGCCGGGCAAGGCTTGCTCCCGGACTGCCTTAACAGGGACACTCTTGTCCTCCTTCGCAGCCGCTTGAATGTCCATGCCCTCTCAGCCTCACAAAGCTTCCCGCCTCAAGCGCGTCACCCTGGCCGATATCGCCGCCCGACTGGGCGTCACCAAGGTCACGGTGTCGCGCGCGCTCAATCAGCCCGAGAAGGTGTCCGCCGCGATGCGCGAGCGGGTAACCGAATGCGCCCGCGAGCTGGGCTACATGCCCAATCGTCAGGCCGGCAGCCTCGCCAGCGGCCACTCGCGGCTGATCGCGCTGCTGATTCCGTCGCTCTCCAACGCCGTGTTCTCGGAGCTGCATCGCGGCCTGGAAGCCCCGCTGGCCGCCGCGGGCTATCAGCTGCTGATCGGCCATACCGGCTATTCGATGCAGGAAGAGGAGCGCCTGATCGAGACCTGGCTCTCCTTCGGCATCGACGGGCTGGTGCTGTGCGGCAGTCGCCATAGCCCTCGTACCCGCGAGATGATCGCGCGCTCGGGCTGTGCGGTGGTGGAGTGCATGGAGAAGCGCGAGACGCCGCTCGACATGGCGGTGGGACTGGACCAGCACGCCGCTGGCCGCGCGATGACCGAGGCCATGATCGCGCTGGGCCATCGCCATATCGGTTTTCTCGGTGCGCGCATGGACCGCCGCGTCGAACAGCGCCTGGGCGGCTGGCGCTCGGCGATGGAGGCCGCCGGCCTGTCACAGCAGGCGCTGTTGACCACCGATGCGCCCTCCAGCGTGCGCATGGGCGGCGAGCTGCTCGACGAGATGCTGACCCGCTGGCCCGAGACCCAGGCCGTGTTCTGCTGCAATGACGACCTGGCGGCCGGCGGGCTGTTCGAGTGCCAGCGCCGCGGCCTGTCGGTGCCCGACCAGCTGGCGCTGGCCGGCTTCAACGGCCTGGAGATGACCCGTGGCACCTGGCCGCCGCTGGCCAGCGTGGTCACGCCACGCCGCGAGATCGGCGAGCGCGCCGCCGCCCTGCTGCTGGCGCGCTTGAGCGGCGATCTCGACGCCACGCCCCACGGCCTGTGGGAAGACCTGGGCTTCAGCCTGCAGACTGGCGGTAGCCTGTCCTCGTAATAAGTGGTGGCAGTCTGGCGCCGTGAAACGTCCGGCGACCGACTAGCGCTCCGGCGCGTCGAGGATCTGCTGACAGACACTCTCGACCAGCGCCTGTGGCGTAGCGCTGATGTCGAGGGTGTGGATGCGCCCTTCATCGTCGCCGGGCACTTCAAGCGTCGCCAGCTGGTTGTCGAGCATGTCAGCGCCCTTGAAGAAATGATCGGTTCGCGCCTCGAGGCGTTCCAGCAGCAGCTCGCGCGTGCCTTCGAGGAACACGAAGCCCAGCGCGGGGTCCCCGCCACGCAGTTGATCCCGATAACGTCGCTTCAAGGACGAGCAGGCCAGTACCAGACTGCGCCCGTCGTGGCGCGCCGCCTCGATCAGCTCGGCCAGACGGGCCAGCCAACCGTGGCGATCGTCGTCATCCAGCGGGGTGCCGCGCGCCATCTTGGCCACGTTGGCCTCACCGTGATAATCGTCGCCATCGATGAACTGCGCGCCCAGGCACGCCGCCAGCTGCTGTCCGACGTGTGACTTGCCACAGCCCGACACCCCCATGACCACCAGACGCACGCCACCGTGCGCGGCCAGAGCCTCTGACCTGGTCGGCATCGACGCGACCGCTGATGCTCCTTCTGCCTGCTGCTGCATGAAAACCCTCTCCCCCTGAATGAAAACGATGGCCCACCAGCGTACCCGATGTTGCCGATCAATCCCTTGTCCGGCGCCTCGGGACGGCTGTCACGACTGCCCGTTGGCGGACAGCCAGCTGCCAGACGCGACAGACTTTTGTCCCTCATGCACCTTTCGGATCATTGCGTAAGCGTTAATGTTACCGGTAACTTTCATCCTGCACGACCCACGACGCCTCACACAATACGCCTTTGGGCAATGGCCGATGATCACGCCGTTGCCAGCCGCAAGAGTTCGCCATCATGTCCCCAGATAGCACCCTCGTCCTTGCCGCCCTCGGTGGCATCCTGCTGCTGCTTTACCTCGTCATGCGCCTGCGCCTGCATGCCTTCGTTGCCCTGCTGGTGGTGAGTCTGGGGGTCGGACTGGCCACCGGCATGCAGCCCGACGCCATCATCGACTCCGTCACCAACGGCATGGGCAACACCCTGGGCTTCGTTGCCACCGTGGTCGGTCTCGGCGCGATGTTCGGCAAGATGCTGGAAGTGTCCGGCGGTGTCGATCGCATGGCCAACACCCTGCTGGGGCGCTTCGGCACCTCACGCTCGCAATGGGCGCTGGCGCTGACCGGCTTTCTGGTCGCGATTCCGGTGTTCCTGGATGTCGCCTTCATCATCCTGGTGCCGCTGGTCTATGCGCTGGCACGCCGCAGCGGCCGCTCGCTGCTCTATTACGGCATCCCGCTGCTCGCCGGTCTTGCCGTGACCCACTCCTTCATTCCGCCGACCCCGGGGCCGATCGCGGTCGCCAAGCTGATCGGTGCCGATCTCGGCTACGTCATCCTGTTCGGCGCGCTGTGCGGCCTGCCGGCGATGATCGTCGCGGGGCCGATCTTCGGTCGCTTCATCGCGGCGCGCATCGACGCCAGGATCCCGGATTACATGGAAAATACCGGCAGCGTGATGAGCGATGAAGAGGTCAATCAGCGCGCCCCGGGCTTCGGTCTGATCCTGTCCATCGTGCTGCTGCCGCTGGCGCTGATCGTGCTCAACACCGTCTCGGGCTTCCTGTTCGGTGACGACAGCCCGCTGGTCGGCTGGCTGGGCTTCCTCGGTCACCCGTTCGTGGCACTGAGTCTGGCCACCCTGATGGCCTTCACCCTGCTGGGCACACGCCGCGGCATGACGCGCGAACAGGTGATGGAAGTCGCCACCAAGGCGCTCGAACCCGCCGGCATCATCATCCTGGTCACCGGCGCGGGCGGCGTCTTCAAGCAGATGCTGATCGATTCCGGGGTCGGTGACGTGCTCGGCAACCTGATGGCTGACAGCAACCTGCCGCCTATCCTGCTTGCCTTCCTGATCGCCACCGCCGTGCGTGTCATCCAGGGCTCGGCCACCGTGGCGATGATCACCGCCGCCGGCCTGATGGCCCCGGTGATCGATACGCTGGCACTATCAGGCCCGGTACTGGGGCTGGTGGTAATCGCCATCGCCAGTGGCGCCACCGTGCTCAGTCACGTCAATGACTCCGGCTTCTGGCTGGTCAGCCGCTACTTCGGCCTCACCGAGAAGGAAACGCTCAAGAGCTGGACGGTGATGGAGACCCTGATCGGCGTGATCGGCGTCTGCATGGCGCTGCTGATCGGCCTGTTCATCTAGTTTATCCCGTTCATCCAGTTCAACTATTTCAACTATTTCAACTACTGAAATCTGGCCTGCCCGCGCGGTTCAGCCAGGCTGACAGGAGGGTTCATTCGTCAGCAGGCGCCGCCCGCCAGGCGCACTCGTGAAAAGCTGCCACTTCGTGTGGCAGCTTTTTTTGTGGGGCGCCAATCACGCAATGGCAGATTGCGTCTGTTGCACGCTATTTCCCATTTTGGCATTGCGCCTGAATGGCATCATGCGATCATCCACCCATTCGTCTGCCTTTCATGGCCATGATCCACCGCCCGCTCTGACCGACGCCAAAGCGACTGGCCAGAAGACGGCTGCGCATCAGGCCAGTCACTTTTCGTTCGGAGTCCGCATGGACCATAGCCCTGAGACGCCAGCGTCGTCTTCCGCGTCGCCCGCCCCTGCCGGCCGCCCCGCACCCTCCTCGCGGCGCCTGATCTGGATGCGCCTGCTGGCGCTGATCATTCTCGCGCTGGCGATCGCGCTGGCCGCCTGGTGGATGAATCATCGCCCCGGGGCGCCGAAGCGTGCCCCCAGCGAGGCGCCTGCTCCCACGGTCGAGGTGGTGACGGTCAGCCATGCCGCCAACGCCCCGACGCTTGAGGGCTTCGGCCGCGTGATCGCCGATCGTCAGACCACGGTCTCCACGCGCGTCAGCGGTCAGCTGGCGCCCTTCCCCGAAGGCATCGAGGCCGGCCGCGAAGTCCGCGAGAACCAGCTGCTGGCCAGCCTCGACCAACTGGATTATCAGCTGGCACTGCGTCAGGCCGAGGCGGATCTCGCCACGGCAGAAGCCAGCCTCGCCTCTGAAAAGGGCGAGCAGATCCGCGCCGCCTCTGAATACAAGACCTTCGGTCGCAATCTGCCGGCGGCTCAGAAAGCGCTGGTCCTGCGCGAACCTCAGCTCAAGTCGGCCCAGGCCGCCGTGGAAAGCGCCCGCGCCAGCCGCGATCAGGCCAAGCTCAATCTGGCCCGCACCGATATTCGCGCCCCCTACGACGGTCTGATCAGCGAGCGGCTGGTCGGCGAAGGCAGCGACCTCAACGCCTTCACCGACCTGTTGACGCTGGTGGCCACCGACCGCTTCTGGGTGCGCCTCAATCTGCCGCAGGCCGACATGGAATGGCTCTCAACCCACGCCCGTGATGGCCAGGGCACGCCGGTACTGCTCTCGAGCAAGGCCTGGCCGGATGGCCAGCATCGCCGTGGCGAAGTGTGGAGCGTGCTGCCGTCGCTGGAAGACAACGGCCTGCTGACCCAGGTGATGGTGGCGGTGGAAGACCCGCTGGCGCTCAATGTCTCCGAAGAGGCGCGCGCCAGCACCCCGGCGCTGCGCATCGGCGATGTGGTCGAGGCGACCCTGACGCCCCAGCGCACCGCCTCGCTGATCGAACTGCCGATCAGTGCGCTGCGCAGCGGCCAGCAGGTCTGGGTGCTGACGGAGGACGGGCATCTCGAGAAGCGCTCGGTAGGCGTGCGCCATCTGGGCAATGACACCCTGCTGGTCGCCGACGGTCTGGTGGACGGCGAGCGCGTCATCACAAGCTCCCTGAGCAGCGTCGAAGCCGGCATGGCCCTGCGCGCGCGCGGCGATGCGGCGACGCCGACCGCCAAGACAACTGATGCCAAGGCGGCTGACGAAAATAGCGCCACGATTGCCGACAAGAGCACCGCAGCTGCCGACAAGAACGCCACGACCACCGGAAGTGACTCATGACGGCACAGTCGCGCCTCAAGGGCCCCATCCGCTGGATGCACGATCATGGCGTCGCCGCCAACCTGCTGATGCTGTGTCTGATTCTCGGCGGCCTGCTGATGTCCAGTCAGATCAAGAAGGAGGTCTTCCCCTCCTTCGAGCTCGAGATCATCAACGTCAGCGTCAGCTATTCCGGCGCCACGCCGGATGAGGTCTCCGAGAGCCTGTTGCAGGCGATGGAGTCCGCGGTACAGGACGTGGAGGGCATCGAGGAGATCACCGCCACCGCCGAGGAAGGCCTCGGCTCGCTGTCCATCGAGCTGCAGGACGGCGTCGAGACCATGCGCGCCTATCAGGACATCCAGCAGGCCATCGACAGCATCACCACCCTGCCCGATGAATCCGACCCGCCCGTCTACTCGCTGGCGGGCCGCTCGCGCAGCGTGATGGAGCTCAAGCTGCATGGCCAGACCGATGACCAGACCCTGCGCAATGTCGCCGAGCGTCTGCGCCTGAGCCTGCTCGACAGCGACGACATCACCAAGGTGGAGCTGACCGGCATCCGTGACCGCGAGGTGCATGTCGCGCTGGAGGAAGGCGCGCTGCGTCGCTATGGCCTGTCGCATCAGGATATCGCCGGTCTGATCGGCAATCAGGCCCTCAACCTGGCCGGGGGCAGCCTCGACACCCAGCAGGGCGAATATCTGGTGCGCTATGAGGCGCGGCGCGACGGCGCCGCCGAGTTCGCGCAACTGCCGGTGATCTCCAGCCAGGAAGGCAATGTCGTGCGCCTGGGCGATATCGCCACCGTCACCGACGGCTTCGCTGACAGTGACAAGGAAGTGCTCTACGATGGCGAACCGGCGATCGGTCTCGACATCTATCAGGTCGGCTCCCAGACACCCAACGAGCTGTCCGCCGCGACCATGGCGATGCTGCCGCAATTGACCGCCAGCCTGCCGCGCGGACTGACGCTGAGCGTCGAGGACGATGATTCGCTGGTCTATCAGGACCGTCTGGAGCTGCTGCTCAAGAATGCCTGGATGGGGCTGGTACTGGTGCTGGTGCTGCTGGGGCTGTTCCTCGAGGCGCGTCTCGCCTTCTGGGTCACGCTGGGCATTCCCACCGCCTTCCTCGGCGCGATGCTGTTCCTGCCGCTGGTCGGCGTGTCCATCAACATGATCTCGATGTTCGCCTTCATCATCGCGCTGGGCATCGTGGTCGATGACGCCATCATCGTCGGCGAGAACATCCACTCGCACCGCGAGCGCGGCGCCAGCATGCGCGAAGCCGCCATTCTCGGCGCGCGCGAGATCGCGGTGCCGCTGGCGTTCTCGATCCTGTCCAACATCGTGGCCTTCATTCCGCTGCTGTTCCTGCCCGGCTTCCTCGGGCTGGTATTCGGCATCATTCCGCTGGTGGTGATCAGCATCTTCGCGCTGAGCTGGATCGAGGCGATCTTCATCCTGCCCGCGCACCTGGGCCACACCAGTGAGAAACCGATCCGCTGGCTGGCACCGCTGGACCGCGTGCGCCATGGCGTCCAGCACGGGCTCGAGCGCTTCACGCGTCGCCGCTTCCAGCCCTTCCTCGAAGGGTGCCTGAACTATCGTGGCCTGACCGCCATCTGCGGCCTGGCGCTGCTGGTGCTGGCGATGGCCTGGATGGCCAGTGGCCGCCTCGGCTTCTCGCTGATGCCGCGTGTCGAGTCCAACCGTGCCGGCGTCACCGCCAACCTGCCGGTGGGCAGCCCGATCAGCCAGGACCGCGAAGTGCGCACCCTGCTGCTGGACGCGCTGGAGCGGGTCCGTGAGCGCGACGACGCCCCCGCGATCTATTCCACCAGCGCCGAGATCGAAGGCAACTCGCTGAGCATCATCGCCAATCTGGACACCACGGTGGAGGACAACTGGTCGCCCTCGCAGCTGATCACGGCCTGGCGTGAGGAAGCCGGCTCCATCGCCAATACCGAGTCGCTGCTGTTTGAATCCGATATCGGCGGGCCGGGGCGCGGCGCGGGCCTCACCATCCGCCTCTCCTCGTCTGACAGTGGCGCGCTGATGGCCGCCGCCGAGTCGCTGGCGACGTCGCTTGAGGATTACAGCTCGCTGTCGGACATCGACAGCGGCCTGGATGACGGCAAGCGCGAGCTCTATCTGCAGCTCAATGCCTACGGTCGCTCGCTGGGACTGGATGGCGCCACCCTGGCCAATCAGCTGCGCGGGCCGCTGTCCGGCGCGACCGCCCTCAAGCAGCAGCAGGGCCGCAACGAGGTCGAGGTCAAGGTGCTGCTGCCCGAAGACCAGCGCGCGAGCCTCGCCCAGCTGGAGAACTTCGGCGTGCAGACCGGCAACGGCGTCAGCGTGCCTCTGGGGCTGGTGGCCGACATCGAGCAGGGACGCGCCGCGTCCAGCATCCTGCGCATCGATGGCCGCCGCGTGATCGAGGTCACCGCCAGCGTCACCCCGTCCGACGCGGTCAGTCAGGTGATCACCAGTCTGGAAAGCGATGTCTACCCTCAGCTGAAGAGCCAGTATCCGAGCCTGAGCATCGGCTATGGCGGGCGTCAGGAAGAGACCGCCGACAACCTGGGGTCACTGCAGGTGTCGTTGCTGCTGACGCTGGCGGCACTCTATCTGCTGCTGGCGTTGCCGTTCAGAAGCTATCTGCAGCCGCTGCTGGTGATGACGGCGATTCCCTTCGGTCTGATCGGCGCGGTCATCGGCCATCAGCTAATGGGCTATGGCCTGTCGGTGATCAGCCTGATGGGCATGCTGGCGCTGTCGGGCATCGTCATCAACGACGCCCTGGTGCTGATCGACTACGCCAACCGCCAGCGTCTGGCCGGCGCCACTGCGCGTGAGGCGATCATCATGGCGGCCACACGACGTCTGCGCCCCATCCTGTTGACGACGCTGACCACCTTCTTCGGTCTGGCGCCGATGATCTTCGAGACCTCGCGCCAGGCACGCTTCATGATCCCGATGGCGGTCTCCATCGGCTTCGGCATCCTGTTCGCGACGGTGATCCTGCTGATCCTGGTGCCCTCGCTCTATCTGTTGCTGGAAGACCTGCAGCACAATCTGCGACGCCTGCTGGGGCTGCCGCCCCGCACCCCGCGTCATGAGGAGCAGCCATCATGATGCCCGCCGTCACCGCCTGGCGCTCACGGCTGTCCGTGCGGCTGTTCGTGATCCTGCTGCTGACCAATGTCGTGATCGGCGGCAGCATCTACATGTTCATCTCCCACAGCATGGACAGAGGGTTCGCGGAGTATCTGGAGCAGACCCAGCAGGAGCGCATCGAGCTGATCTCGTCCGATCTGGTCAGCGCCTACGCCGCGGAAGGCAACTGGGACTGGATGAAGAGCCGGCGCAACTGGGGGCGCATCGTGCATTCCCAGGCGCCGCCGGACAGGTTCGAGATGCCGCCGGGCGCCAACATGAATCGCCCCCAGGACTACATGCTGCGCGATACCCGCGGCCAGCGCCTCAATGGGCCGCCGCGCCCCATCCCCGGCATGCGGTTCAAGGACCTCAAGCTGAACGGCGAGAAGATCGGCGAGCTGGGCTACCTGCCGGTGAGTGAATTCCTGCGCCGCGGCAAGGACCAGTATCTGGAGCGTCAATCGCGCAATCTGGCGACCATCATCCTGTCCTCCACCTTCGCCTCGCTGCTGGCGGCGGCCGGTATCGCCTGGTGGCTGGGCCATCGGGTGCGTGACCTCGCCAGTGGCGCCAGCCGTCTGTCGAGCGGCGACTATGCCACCCGCCTGCCGGTGCGCGGGCGGGATGAGCTGTCGCGGCTGGCCGGCGACTTCAATGCGCTGGCGCAGACGCTGGAGACCAACCGCGATTCGCGCCAGCGCTGGGTGAGTGATATCTCCCATGAGCTGCGCACGCCGCTGGCGGTGCTAAAGGGCGAGATCGAGGCCATGCAGGACGGTATCCGCCCGATGAGCCAAGACAGCCTCGGCTCGCTGGAGCAGGAGGTGGATGCCCTCAACCGCCTGGTGTCGGATCTGCGCCTGCTGGCCCAGAGCGATGCCGGCACCCTGGAAGCCTGGCGCGAGCCGCTGGAGCTGGATGCCCAGCTCAGCGATAGCCTGGACGACCTGCGCGGCTGGCTGGAAGACAGCGGCATCCAGCTGGAGACCGACATCCAGTTGCCGCTGCGCGTGCAGGGCGACATGCAGCGCCTGCATCAGCTGTGGAGCAACCTGGCCAGCAACACCCGCGCCTACACCGACTCGCCCGGCAAGTTGAGGGTCAGCCTGCTGCGCGAGGCCGCCGCACCCGGGGATGGCGCCGGCCACCCAGGCTGGGCGGTCGTGCGCTGGGAAGACTCGAGCCCCGGCGTGCCAGAGGCCGAGCTTGCCCACCTCACCGAGCGCCTGTATCGGGTCGAGAACTCGCGCAACCGCTCCAGCGGGGGGTCAGGTCTGGGCCTGTCGATCGCCAGCGCGCTGGTCAGTGCGCATGATGGCCAGCTGGTGCCGGGCCAGTCATCGCTGGGCGGACTGCGATGGGACATTCGCCTGCCGCTGTTGTCTACTTGAAACAGTCATTTTCATCTGCAAGGACTCTTGACCATGAGCGACGTTCACGCCGACACCACTGACGCCCGGGCCGAGACCCAGAAACCGCTGATTCTGGTGGTGGAAGACGAGCCCAAGATCGCAAGCCTGCTGTGCGATTATCTGGACGGCAGCGGGTATCGCACCCGGCATGTCGACGACGGCAACGCCGTCATCGCGGCGGTCAATGACGAGACACCCGCCCTGGTATTGCTGGACCTCATGCTGCCGGGCACCGACGGCCTGACCCTGTGCCGTCAGCTGCGGGCCGAGGACAATCTGCTGCCCATCGTGATGCTGACCGCGCGGGTCGAGGAAGTGGACCGCCTGCTGGGGCTGGAGCTGGGCGCCGATGACTACATCTGCAAACCCTTCAGTCCGCGTGAGGTGGTGGCGCGCATCAAGGCCGTGCTGCGTCGCAGCCAGGCGCTTGATCAGACCCTCTCGCAGACCTCCGACAAGGGCCAGCTGGTGCTCAATGAGGAAGGTTGGCAGGCACTGGCCGATGGCAGCGACCTGGGCCTGACCGCGGTCGAGTTCCAGCTGCTCAAGGTGATGATGCAGTCGCCGGGGCGCATCTTCTCCCGCGACCAGCTGATGGACCACATGTACCGCGACCACCGCATCGTCTCCGAGCGCACGGTGGATTCCCACGTCAAGAAGCTGCGCCGCAAGATCGCCAATGTCTGGCCGGAGCGCGACGTGATTCGCTCCATCTATGGGGTCGGCTACAAGTTCGAGCCTGACGTGCTGGACTGATATCTCGCCTCGCGCAGGCCCTGAAACCTTTCAGAAACATGACAACCGCCGTCTGTGACCACAGACGGCGGTTGCGTTTTTGTTGCACCCACGGTGCGAACTTGCTGTCCAACTGCGACGGATACTGTCATCACTGCCTAAGTGAGAGCCATTTACTGCTGCTCAAGCGCGGGTCTACGCCACAAGTGAGGTATTCGTCATGTCCCACAGTCCTGCCAATCGTGCTCTCTCCCGCACTCGCCTGATCGGTGCCGGCGTACTGAGCGTCATGCTGATGGCATCACCGCTGAGCGTGACCAGTGCCAGCGCCGCCGATGTCTCGCTGAACGTGCTGCTGGATGGCATCAGCCTGAACGTCAGTCAGCGTGCCACCCTCGACAAGCAATATCGCCACTATCGCCAGCAACGTCAGGCCGCTAAAAGCCATCACGACGCCAAGGCACTTGCCAAGGCGCGCAAGGCCTACCTGGCCGATGTCGATCGCGTCCTGAACCGCCATCAGACCCAGCGCTTCCACCAGCAGTTCGACCGCCACTATCCGGCGAACGCCCAGGCTAACGCCAAGGCGGCGAAGAAGCGCCACCACGGCGGCTGATGGCAGCCGCGTCTGAGCGCCCCGGGTTGAAACCTGGCGTCATCACCTTGATCAAGGACTCAGTCCCTACAGGATTCAGGCCACAAGATCACGCTGCAGAACGACGACATAGAAAAGACACAGCAAGCCGTTGCATGTTCCGCCCAGGCGCGTTGCACGCAACCCCATGAAACGTTGCACAATGCCGGCACATTCACTGCTGATAATGCTCTTATCGCTTGATTCCGGCCCTTTATCTAGACACTCGGAGTACGCCATGAACCGCATTTCTCGCAAGCTCATCGTTTCCGGTCTGCTGACCGCCCTGGCACTGCCGATGACCGCCGTGGCCTCAAGCAACGACAAGCACCATGACGGCGCCGACCGCAAGGAAGGCCTCGACAAGATTCTCGCCAGCTGGCATCTCAGCGATGAACAGCAGCAACAGCTCGACGCACTCAAGCAACAGCAGATGGAAAGCCGCAAGCAGCTCAAGGAGCAGAAGTTCGACTCCCGCGAAGCGCGCCGCGACGCCATCCAGGCACAGCGTGAAGAACACAAGGCCGCCCTGGCAGAGATTCTCGACGAGAATCAGGTCAAGGTGCTCGAAGCCTACTGGGCTGCCGGCAAGCCGATGCACAGCAAGCACATGGGCAAGCATGACGGCAAACGTCACGGCGAAGGCAAGCATGCCGACGAGCGTGATGGAGAACGCGGCGGCAAGCACATGGCCGGCGAGCGTGGCGGCAAGCACATGGCCGACAACGGCAAGCAACGCATGCAGCTGATGGGCGCCCTGTTCGACAGCTGGGACCTGGATGACGACCAGTGCAGCGCGCTCAAGGACTCCTTCAAGTCCATGCGTGACGACATGGAGTCACTCAAGAAGACCGACTTTGACTCGCGTGAAGCGCGCAAGGCCGCCTTCGAGGAACTGCGCAAGACCCAGCACGATCGTCTGGCCAAGGTGCTGGATGACGACCAGATCAAGGTGCTGGACCTGATGCACCAGCGTGACAAGCGCGGCCCGAAGATGGCCGACCGTCAGCAGCAGGAAGGCATGAAGGCGCTGCTGGCCAGCTGGAACCTGAGCGATGACCAGATGCAGGCGCTCAAGGAAGTCCGCAAGGAAATGCGTGACGAGATGCATGACAGCATGAAAGAGATGCACGACGACATGCGCGATGCCATGCAGGACGCCGACACCAAGCAGGAGCGTGTCGCCGCTCGCCAGGAAATGCGCAAGGAAATGAAGGAGCAGCGCCTGGAGCTGCGTGAGGAAGGCCGCGAGAAACTCGCCGATGTGCTGTCCGCCGAGCAGCTCGATGCGCTGGAAGCCTTCATGGCCAATGGCATGCGCCATCACGCTGGCAAGCATCATGGTGGCATGAAGGGCGGCGACATGAAGCGCGGCCCGATGCATGACGCCGACCAGTCTGAAGATGCCTGAGTCAGACCATCACCCGGGCAGCTGAAAGCCGGCTGATCGACGGCCCGGCGAGGTAAGAATCGGGCGACCCGCGCCCCGAACACAGCCATTCAACTGCCCTGCTGACGTCACTTTCGCCGCCCCGGCCACGATTCTGTGGTCGGGGCGGCGTCGTTCTGTCCTTTTACCGACAGCGATTTTCCCAGGCACGACACCGCGCCTGCGAGGCTCTGCCATCGGGCCTCGCGGCGACGTGATCGGGACACGAGGATAAGCGAAAGCGACAGTTGCACTGCCTTTTTCCCCAAAGGGGGGTTATATTTTTATTGAACAATCAATTAAAATAATTCTGCAAGGCTTTGAGCATTACACGGCGTGATGATGTGAGTCGCGTTTTCCTGACTGCTGAGCTCCCCTCCGCTGCCGATCTCGACCGGCGGCAGCAAGACGGGATGCCTGCAACCGTCACAGGAAAGCGGACCCGGCAGATGCCGACGAGACTGACGCCTGCCATCCCGGCAACTTCAAGGGAGCAAGCGACGGCGACCGCCACGGACTCGCGAGCAGACACCGGAGTGACCCGCCCCTTCGCGAGAAGGCGGGTGACGTCCAGGGACGCCGAGTAGACGTTCGAAGTGATGAGAGCAGCCCGATGAAGGCCAGGCGTTCCCCAGCGCTCGACCCGCCATCGTTCTTCTGCGGCCAATCTGGCCTGCAGGAAAGGGGCCGCACCACGGTGCGCACCCGGCGTCTCTCATGAATTGCCCATCGGCATTTCTTGCTTGCTGCCCAGCGATGCCCCTGCAATCGCGTCGTCACGGCAGTCGACACTGCCGCTGCTGCAAGTTCCGCCCCGCGCGTGAGCTGAGCACGGCCCGTGCCGTTCGTGTCCGTCTTTTCCTGCACGCCACCCGCAAATTCTGCGGCTGACGGGCAGCTAAGCACCACGCACGAGTGAAACTTCCCCTGATAAGGAGTTGCTCATGCAGAAACCTGCTTCCGCCGAGAACGCCACGCCGTCCTCGAGTCGTATCAACCCGACGGTCTTCTACGGATCGATCATCGGTATCCTCGCCTTCCTGGCCTTCGCGATGCTGTTCACCGAACAGGCCGACGCCTGGATCGGCAGCGCCCTGGGCTGGACCATCGATACCTTCGGCTGGTTCTACATGCTGGCCATCGTCGCCTATCTGGTCTTCGGGGTGCTGATCGCCTGCTCGCGCTTCGGCCGCATTCGCCTCGGGCCGGACGATTCACGCCCGGAATTCTCGCTGCTGTCCTGGTCGGCGATGCTGTTCGCGGCCGGCATCGGCATCGACATCCTGTTCTACTGCATCGCCGAACCGCTGTCCCACTACGTGGCGCCGGTGACCGGTGATCCGCAGACCCAGGCGGCAATCCGCAACGCCATGGTGGAAACCTTCTTCCACTGGGGCCTCTCCGGCTGGGGCATCTATGTGCTTGCCGGCATGTCGCTGGCCTACTTCAGCTACCGCCACCGCCTGCCGCTGGCGATCCGCTCGGCCTTCTACCCGCTGCTCGGCAACCGCATCAATGGCCCGATCGGCAACGCCGTGGACATCTTCGCGATCATCTCCACCGTGTTCGGCATCGCCACCTCGCTGGGCATCGGCGTCATCCAGCTGAATTACGGCCTCAAGTTCATGCTCGGCGTGCCCGAGAACCTCGCCGTCCAGGCCGCGCTGATCATCGGCGTGATGGTACTGGCGACCATTTCCGTGATCACCGGTGTCGAGAAAGGCATCCGCATGCTGTCCGAGTTCAACATGCTGCTGGCCACCGCGCTGCTGATCTTCGTGCTCGCCGTCAGCGACACCTCGCAGCTGCTCAACGCCCTGGTACTCAACGTCGGTGACTACATCACCCAGTTCACCGCCAAGAGCTTCGATACCTACGCCTACACCCCGGGTACCGATGAGTGGATGAGCGGCTGGACGCTGTTCTTCTGGGGCTGGTGGATCGCCTGGACCCCGTTCGTCGGCCTGTTCCTGGCGCGTATCTCGCGCGGTCGTACCATCCGTCAGTTCGTGTTCGGCGCGCTGCTGATTCCGCTGAGCTTCATGATGGTGTGGATGAGCGTGTTCGGTAATTCCGCCATCGACATGGTCGCCAATCAGGACGTCGCGGCACTGGCCACCGAAGCCCTGAACGCACCGCAGAACACCATCTACACCTTCCTGGAGCAGCTGCCCTATTCCACCATCACCACCGCCGTGGTGGCGATTCTGGGTATCGTGTTCTTCGTGACCTCCGCCGACTCCGGCGCCCTGGTACTGGCCAACTTCACCTCCATCCTCAAGGACGTGAACCACGATGCGCCGATCTGGCTGCGCATCTTCTGGTCCGCCATCATCGGCCTGCTGACGCTGGCACTGTTGATGGTCGGGGGGCTGAGCGCGCTGCAGAGCGCCGTGGTGATCACCGCCGTGCCCTTCTCCATCGTGCTGATCTTCATGATGATCGGCATGTACAAGGCGCTGATGATCGAGGACCGCAAGGAGAACGTGCGTCAGGACAACAGCTGCGTCTACGAAGGCGTCGACTGGCATGAGCGTCTGGACCACGTGCTCGACTTCGCCCAGAGCGGCAGTTCCGAGGCGACTCTCAAACGCTCCATCCGTCCGGCCCTCAACCAGCTGGCCGAGGAGCTCAATCGTCGCGGTCAGGTCTCGAGCGTCACCGAAGAGACGCTGGAAGATGAGCCGCTGCCGCGCGTGACGCTGGAAGTCGAGTTCGAGGACGCCTCCAACTTCGTCTACCAGGTGCGTGCGGTGCGCCAGCAGACGCCAAGCTTCATCGACGCCAATGACGACTTCTACCTGCGTCTGGAAGTGCACCTCTCCGAAGGTGGCAGCGGTCAGGAGCTCAACGGCCTGTCGCGTGCCCAGGTGCTCGACGAAGTCGTCACCGCCTACCAGCAGCATCTGGCCTTCGTGCGCCACGATACGGTCAACGAAGCCCCGGCGATGCCGGGCGTGATCGGCAAGTCCGAACTGGACTGATCAAAGTTGGACTGATCAAAGCTGGACTGATCAGAACTGAACTGACCGAAGCTGGACTGAGCCGTCGCTGAGCGCCTGCGCTCGGCCTGCAATGCAAAAGCCCCCGCCGGGAGACCGGCGGGGGCTTTTTGCGTCTTGCCTTGTGCGTTTGCGGCTTGCGTCTTTGCCTGCCTGCCAGCGGCTCAGGTCGCGGCAGCGGTCTCGACCTGCTGTGCGCCCTTCTTGATCAGCGCATAGCCGATACCCGTCACCAGGGTGCCGGCGACGATGGCGCCCAGGTACATCAGCGGCACGTTGATGGCATTGGGAATCAGCAGCACGAACAGCCCGCCGTGCGGCGCCAGCAGCTTGGCACCTATCAACATCGACAGTGCGCCGGTGACGGCACCGCCGACCATGCAGGCCGGAATCACGCGCAGCGGGTCCTTGGCGGCGAACGGAATCGCACCCTCGGAGATGAAGCACAGGCCGAGAATGAAGCTGGCCTTGCCCGCCTCACGCTCCGGCTCGGCGAACTTGGCACGCGCGATGAAGCTGGCCAGCCCCATGCCCAGCGCCGGCACCATGCCGGCCGCCATGATGGCCGCCATCGGTGCATAGGTCTCGCTGGCCAGCAGGCCGACACCGAAGGCGTAGGCGGCCTTGTTGACCGGGCCACCGAGGTCGAAGCACATCATCGCGCCGAGCAGAATGCCCAGCAGCACGGCATTGGCCGAGCCCATCGATTCGAGGAATTCGGTCAGCGTCTCCATCAGCCCCGCCACCGGCGTGCCGACCACGTAGATCATCACAAGACCGGTGACCATGCTCGCCACCAGCGGGATGATCAGGATCGGCTTGAGCGATTCGATCGACTGCGGCAGCTTGACGAAACGGCTCAGCCCCAGCGCGCTGTAGCCCGCCAGGAAGCCGGCGATGATGCCGCCGAGGAAGCCGGCGTCCAGGGTGGCGGCCAGCCAGCCACCGATCATGCCCGGCGTGATGCCCGGGCGGTCGGCGATGGAGTAGGCGATATAGCCCGCCAGCACCGGAATCATCAGCTTGAAGGCCGAGCCACCGCCGATCTGCATCAGCGCCGCCGCCAGGGTGCCTTCTTCCTCGAAGGCCTTGATGCCGAACACGAAGGACAGCGCGATCATCAGGCCGCCCGCCACCACCATCGGCAGCATGAAGGACACGCCGGTCAGCAGGTGCTTGTAGGGGCCGCGCTTCTCGCCCTTCTGCTGACTGCCCTGACCGCCCGCGGCGGTGGCGGATTCCACCTCGGCGCCTTCCAGCGCCTGCTCGATGGTATCGCGCGGCTTCTTGAGCGCGGTGCCGGTGGAGGTCCGCCAGACCCGCTTGCCGGCGAAGCGTGTCGGGTCGACCTCGATATCACAGGCCAGAATCACCACCTCGGCCGCGGCGATCTCCTGCTCGGTCAGCGCATCCTGCGCGCCCACCGAGCCCTGGGTCTCGACCCGCGTCGGGTAACCGAGCGCGCGCCCGGCCTCGCTCAGGGCCTCGGCAGCCATGAAGGTATGCGCCACGCCGGTCGGGCAGGCGGTGACCGCGACGATGGACGGCTTGTGCGCCACCTCTCCACCAGCTGCGCCGGTGGCCGTCGTGCTGACAGTCGCAGCCACATCGGCGATGTCCTTGGCTTCCAGCACGCGGGCGCGGGCCTCGGCATTGGCCAGGAAGGCGGCGGGGTCCGGCAGCGCCTCTTCGATGGGCGCGACATGCACGCGCTTGCCGACGAAACGCTCGAGACCGGCGCTGGTCATCGGCGACGCCGCGACGATCACCAGTTCGGCGGCGGCGAGCTGGGCATCGCTCAGCACCAGTTCACGCTCGAATTGCGAGCGCATGTCGATGAGGGGCTCCCAGTCGCGACGACGGGCGGCCTGCTCCAGGCGGCGCGCCGCCAGGAAGCTGGTCGCCATGCCGCTCGGGCAGGCGGTAACGATGATGACATTCATGGGCGTGGCTCTCCGGCTGTCGCGACCTCGGCACTGGCCAATGTCTCGATGCTGGTGTGTTGTTGGAGGGTTTCAAGCTCCGGGGCGGCGGGATTGCCCGGCCCCGGGTGGGTCACGGCCTCGGCGGAAAGCGCCGTGGCATGACGCAGAATTTGTTCACGCATGGCAGCCGTAGGTGTCGGATGGCAGAGCACCCCATGCAGCATGGCGGCCAGCAGGGTATCACCGGCACACACGGTACTGACCACTCGCATGCGCGGCGGGCGTGCCCGCAGTGTCTCGGCGCCGGGGCTTGCCCACAGCACGCCTTCCGGGCCGGCAGAGATCAGCGCCTGCTCGATGCCGTGTTCGACCAGACTCGCCAGCGCGCGTTGACGGGCAGCGTCGCTCTCCAGCGGCTCGCCCGCCCACAGCGCCAGTTCCTGTTCGTTGGGTTTCACGCCGCTGGGCGGCACCGCCAGACCGGCTTCGAGTGCCGTGCCGCTGGTGTCCAGCCAACAGGCAATCCGGCGTGCACGCACCCGCTGCACCAGGCTCGCCAGCTGCTCGCTACTGACGCCCGGCGGCAGGCTGCCGGCGATGACGACGGCACAGCGCTCTGGGCTGCCCTCGGCCTGCTGACGATCGATCCAGTCATCGATGCGCGCCTCCAGCCGCGTGAAGGCGGCCTCATCGACCTGCATGCCCGCGCCGTTGATATCGGTGACACGGCCACTGGCCTCCCCGAGCTTGACGTTGATGCGGGTCGCGCCCGCGACGCGTTCGAAGGCGTCACTTAGCCCCCACTCGGCGAAGGCGGCCTCGAAATCGGCCTGGTTGTCGGCGCCCAGAAAGCCGCTCAGCGTCACCGGATGACCCAGCGTCGCCAGCACCCGTGCGACGTTGATGCCCTTGCCCGCCGCCTCGAGATGATGGCTGCGCGCCCGGTTGACCTTGCCCGGCACCAGGCTGTCGAGGCCGATGGTCATGTCCAGCGCCGGGTTGAGCGTCACGCACAATACCGGGCAGTCGGCGGCCTGAGGCGTCGTGTTGTCACTCATCACACTGACTCCCGCGGACTGTGTCCATTACTGGCCGCACTACTGTCCGGATTACTGGCCGCATCACTGGCCGCAGCGCCTGAGGTGACCTCGGCAACGGAAGGCTCGCCCTGCTCGAGCAGCGCTTCCAGAGCACTGCGCACGTCTTCCGAGGTCGGCTGGGCCAACGCGATCCGCGCCTGCTCACGCGCCGTGGCCAGGTCCAGCTCGCGCACCCGCGCCTTGACCAGCGGAATCTGGCGGCTGGACACCGACAGCTCATCCACGCCCAGCCCGACCAGCACGCCGACGGCCTGGTCATCACTGGCCAGCTCACCGCAGACGCCGACCCAGGCACCGTGGGCGTGGGCGGCACTGACGGTCATCTCGATCAGGCGCAACACCGCCGGATGCAGACCATCGGCCTGCGCCGAGAGCGTCGCATGGCCGCGGTCGATCGCCAGGGTGTACTGGGTCAGGTCATTGGTGCCCACCGAGAAGAAGTCGACTTCCGGCGCGATGCTGGCCGCCGTCAATGCCGCCGAGGGAATCTCGATCATCACGCCGACCTGCACGTCGCGCACCGGCGGCTGGCCATGTTCGGCCTCATAGGCGGCGTCCAGCTCGGCACGTACACGGTCGACGATGGCACGCGCGCCACGCAGTTCAGCCAGGTCCTTGACCATCGGGAACATCAGGCGAATCGGCCGCGCACCGGCGGCCGTCAGCAGCGCCCGCACCTGGGTCTCGAGCACTTCCGGGCGCGTCAGGGCGAGGCGAATGCCGCGCAGGCCGAGGAAGGGGTTGTCCTCACGCGGCAGCGGCCAGTAGGGCAGCGGCTTGTCGCCGCCGACATCCAGCGTGCGTGCCACCAGCGGCCGCCCCTCGAGCGCATCCAGCGCCTCACCGTACTGGGCGGTCTGGGTGGCGAGGTCCGGCGCCTGCGGGTGCGCCATGAACACGAATTCGGTACGCAGCAGGCCGACACCCTCGGCACCGCGCTCGACGGCGTCGCCGGCATGGGCGGTGTTGCCCAGATTGGCGACCACCTCGACATGATGGCCGTCCAGGGTCGTGGCTGGTGCCATGCGCGACTCCCAGGCGGCGGCCTGACGCTGCTCATGCCCGGCGATCGCCTCTTCGGCACGCGCGCGGCGACTGGCCGAGGGCATCACGCTGACACGGCCTCGTTCACCATCAACGATCAGCTCGCTGCCATCGGCGATCGCCAGCACGCTCGGGCCAGCCCCGACCACCGCCGGAATGCCCAGCGAGCGCGCCAGAATCGCGCTGTGCGAGGTCGCCCCGCCCAACGCCGTGACCAGCCCCCGCACGCGAGTGGTATCCAGACGCGCCACATCCGACGGGCCGATGTCCTCGGTCACCAGCACATGCGGTGTCTCGGGGGCGCTGGGCAGCGGCGTATCGGTCAGCACGCCGAGCACCCGCCGACCGACATCGCGCAGGTCGGCGGCGCGTTCGGCCAGCAGGCGATCGGCGAGGTTCTCCTGGGCACTGGCGGCACTGTCGATGGCCGACCACCACGCCGCTTCGGCGCTGTGCCCTTCATCGAGGCTTTCGCGCGCCGCGGCGAACAGCTCCGGATCGCCGAGCATCTCCTCGTGCATCGAGAGAATCTCGGCCATCTCGGCGCCTTCGGCACGATTGACCAGCGCCAGCAACTGCTCGCGGGCGGTCTGGATACTGGCCACCAGGCGCTCGGCCTCACGATCGGCGCCGGCATCGCTGCGCGTCTCGTAGACGAAGCGCGGCAGGCGCATCACCCAGCACGGCGCGATGGCCATGCCCGGCGAGGCGGCCACCGCGGGCACCACGCTGTCGGCGTCGGGAGCGGCCTGCTGGGTGTCGCCGGTGGCTTGCTGTTCGCTGGCCTCCAGCGGCGTGGCGGCGTCGGCGCGCCAATCGGCCAGCGGCTCCACCGCCTCGCCGAGACCGGCCTGCACCGCGCTCACCATCATGCTCAGCGCCGCCTGATTGGCTGCCGAGTCATCGCCGGAAGCGCTGAAGATCAGCGTCTGGCCGCGGCGTGCGCCCAGCCCCAGCACCTTGGTCAGGCTGGCGGCACTGACCACACCGCTGTCATCGCCTTCCAGTCGCAACGCCGGAATGACGCCATGCTGCTCGCCGGCTTCGCGCGCCGCCTGCACCAGCTGCTTGGCCGGACGCGCATGCAGGCCGTGGGCGTTGAGCAACACGACCTGAGCCAGCTGCGCCGTGGCGGATTCCCCCGACAGCCGCGCCAGCAGGGCGCTGGCCGAAAGGCCCGGCAGGCTTTCGCCCGCGCCCTCTTCCAACAGCGTCAGCAGGCGCTCCAGCAACGGCTGATGCTGGCCCTGCTGGGCATCGACTGCCAGACAGGCCAGCGCAGTGATGCGTCCGTGGCGCGTCTCCAGCGCCTTCTCCGGCGTGACGATGGCCAGCGCCGAGCGGGTGACATCCTGCTGCGACTGCGTCAGCCACACGCCCTGCCCCAGCGCTACCGGTTGGGCAGCGAGCATGGCCGAGATGAAACCATCACTGACACAGCCGGCCTGACGCAGGCGCGCGGCCCCCGCCAGCACCAGCTCGTCACGATCACGCGCGGGGAAGCCGCACAGCAGCGTCTCGGCATCCAGGCGCGGCGGCACCACCTCGCGGCCCAGCTCGCTCAGCACTTCCTCGGCGGTGGTCGCCGAGGCCAGGCGCTCACTGACGCCGTCGCGATCGAGCACGCGCGTCAGCGCGCGCAGGATGTCGAGATGCTCATCGGACTGTGCCGCGATGGTCACCAGCAGGAAGACGCGATTGCCGTCGTGCCACTCCACCCCCTGCGGAAATTGCAGGACACGCACCCCGGTGGCCAGCACGGCCTCGCGGCTGTCCGGCGTGCCGTGGGGAATCGCGATCCCCTGCCCCAGGTAGGTGGAAGACTGGGCTTCGCGCGCCAGCAGGCCCTCACGGTAGTCGGGCGTGGCGCGCCCACCGGCGACCAGGGCATCGGCGGCCTGTTGCAAGGCATCGCGCCAGTCGCTGGCATGGGCGGCGAGAAGGATGTCCTCGCGATCAAGACTGAGCATGGCTGGCTCCTTGAGGCTCCCTTCTGGGTGAGGAGCCTGGATGTTGGCGGTGCGCTGCAAGCGTGTATTTCAGCTGCCGCGACACGTCACTTGGCGAGTTCCGACAGGGTAGCGGCGTCATGGCGTGATGACGAGCATGCTGAATCGTGTCACCTCAATAGGGCTCATGCTGGCCGTTTTCTTGCGCCCGATCAAGCGAACACAAACCGAAAACGTGCTTCTGGTGACTAGACATTGGGTGTAGAGCCGCCTGTGGCGCGGGCTCGAGAGGTGTCGAGCGAGGCGTACCCGGCGCAGAGAGGATTTGCACCCGAGCCCACAAGTGCGCATCATTCCTCGCACATGGAGCACGCAGATCCCGTTCCCCCTTTCCAGCAAGGACAGTGGCATGACCCTGGCAGAAATCGCGCGTCTTGCAGGCGTTTCACGCACCACCGCCAGTTATGTGGTCAATGGGCAGGCACAGGCACGACGTATCAGCCCCCAGACGGTCGAGCGCGTCATGGCGGTGGTACAACGTCATCACTATCGGATCGATGCCCAGGCAGCCGCGCTGAGGCGTGGTGAAAGCCGCACGCTGGGCTTCATGCTGCCGGATCTGGAGAACGCCAGTTATGCCCGCCTGGCCAAGTTGCTGGAGCGCGGGGCGCGTGAGCGCGACTATCAGCTGTTCATCGTCTGCTCCGACGATGAGCCGGAAACCGAGCGCGAGCTGGCACGCATGCTCAAGGCGCGGCGGGTCGATGCGCTGATCACCGCCAGCTGCCTGTCCCCCGATGACCCCTTCTACCGCGAACTGGCGCTGGATGGCTTCCCGGTCATCGGTGTCGATCGCGCGCTGGATACGCGCCACTTCGCCAGCGTGGTCAGCAACAATGAAGATGCCGCCCGCCAGCTGACCGAAGCCGTGCTGGAACACGCGCCGCAGCGACTGCTGTGGCTGGATGCCTTGCCGGAGATCGATATCACGCGGGCGCGCGCCAGCGGCATGCAGGCGGCGCTGGCGCACTATCAGCAGCGCACCGGCAGCAGCGAGCTTGAGGCCACCACCCTGCATGCCGCGCGTTACGAGCGCGAGGCCGGCGCGGCGGCGCTGACCGAGCATCTCCGCCATTCACCGCTGCCGGACGCCATCGTCACCGCCTCCTACACCCTGATGGATGGCGTGCTCGATGTGCTGTTCGCCGAGGGGCCGCCGGCCAATCCGCCCAAGGCGATGGCCAGCTTCGGCGACGACCGCCTGCTCGACTTCCTGCCGCTGCCGATCCATTCACTGCCCCAGCGTCACCAGCAGATCGCCGATGCGACGCTGACGCTGGCGCTGCAGGGCATTCAGGGCAAGACCACGCCCGGCGTGACGCTGGTGGAACGCGAACTGCGCCGCCGCCAGCACTGAGGTGATGTCTGAGGTGATGCCTGAGGTGATGTGCCTGGCCGAGGGCGGCTTTGCTGGCGTCAAACGGTGCTGGCGCCAGGCTTTGCTAGCGCCAGGCTTGACCGGCATCGTGGGCGATGCGGTGATCGCGAATCTCGGCCAGCAGCGCCGCCACCGCGGCCTCGATGCGGGTGCGCGGCGTGTCGGATGCCAGCAGCAGCTCCAGCTGCAGGGCGGCGTCACGCAGCAGGTCGTGATCCAGGGTAGCGGCGCTGCCCTTGAGCAGATGGGCTTCATGCTGCAGCTGCTTCAGATCCATATGATCCACCGCCCGCGACAGGCGCTGGGACTGCTGCTCTAGCTGCTCCTCGAAGGCCGCCTCGAGGGCCGCGATGCTGTCGGCATCCAGTTCATCCCGCAGCGCAGGCGTCGCGGCCTGTGCAAGCTCCGCCGCTGAGCCGCCAGATGTCCACGCCTCTCTAGTGTTCATGCGCGTGTGTCCCCCTTCTGCCCCTTCCCGTTCGATGGGGCCAGCCGCCGACGACTCACTGACATTGTCTGCTTCAGTATCAGCTTCAGCCTCGGCCTCAGTGGCACGCGCCTGGGCCTCATGGATCATGCGACGCCGCGCAGCGGGGGAATCGAGTGATGCCACCAGTGACGCCGCACGCGCGAGTGCCTCACCGGTTTCCGGCGGTGCCTCGAAGTGAGGCGGTCGCTCAGTGGTAGGGGAATAGTTGATCGGATCGAAGGGCTGGGTGCTGGCGAGGGCATTGACGCGCCATTCGCCGAGGTCCTGGCTGCCCGACTGCCAGCGCGCCAGCATGCTGGCGAGCTGCTGACGGCGGATCGGCTTGGACAGGAAGTCGTTCATGCCCGCCGAGAGGCAGCGCGCACGCTCCCCCGCCGCCACATTGGCCGTCATCGCGACGATAAGGCTCGGCGCACGCCTGTCACTGTGCTCCATGGCGCGCCAACGCCGCGCCACCGCAAAGCCATCCAGTCCCAGCATGCGCAGGTCGAGCAGCACCAGCACCGTATCGCGCTGGCGCGCATACCACGCCAGCGCCGCCTCGCCACTGTCGACCGTCGTCACCGTGTAGCCCAGGCCACTGAGCATGGAGTGGGCCACTTCGCGATTGATGTGATTGTCGTCGACCACCAGAACATGCTCGCCACGGCTGAGCGGCAGGGGCGCGGAGGTGAAGGCCGGTCGCTTGAGCGCCGCGGCGCGTGGCAGCGGCAGCTCGAACCAGAAGCAGGCACCCTTGCCCGGGCGTTGCTTGAGGCCCAGTCGCCCGCCCATCAGCTCGACCAGCCGCCGCGAGATCGAAAGCCCGAGTCCGGTACCGCCGAAGCGACGCGCGGTGGAGGCATCACCCTGGGTAAAGGGCTCGAACAGCTGGGCGGCCTGCTCTTCACTGACCCCGATGCCGGTGTCATCGACCTCGAAGCGTACGCGCCCCGCCGGCAATGCCTCGACCAGCAGACAGACACGCCCCTGCTCGGTGAACTTGAAGGCATTGGAGAGCAGATTGAGCAGCACCTGACGCAGACGCACCGAATCGCCCATGACCTGCTCGGGTAGCTGGGCGGAGCGACGGTCATCGAAGACGATGCGCGTGCTGTCCATCTGCGGCAGCAGCAGGTCGATCACGCCATCGATGGCCGTGTGCAGTTCGAAGGGGCGCCGCTCGACGCTGAGCTTGCCGGCCTCGATCTTGGAGAAGTCGAGGACATCATCCACCAGCCCCATCAGCACTTCGCCGCTATCGCGCAGGCTGCTGGCATAGCGATGCGCACTGCTCTGCAGCGGTTCGGCCAGCAACAGCTCACTCATGCCGATCACACCATTGAGCGGGGTGCGAATCTCGTGGCTCATGGTGGCCAGAAACTCGGCCTTGGCGCGACTGGCCTGTTCGGCCCGCGCCGCCTCGTGCTTGAGGGCCGACGACATCGCCAGCATCTGCAGGCGGGCCTGTTCACGCCCGCGGGCCTGCAGCCAGACCTGACGGCAGACCATCAAGGTGGCCAGCAGCATCAGCGCCAGCAGCAGCAACATCAGCTGCACCAGGCTGTCGCGGCTCTGACGCTCGTGGGCCAGCTCCTCGGCCAAGCGTGCGCGTACCCGCAACAACAGCGTCTGGGTGGTATCGGCCAGTGCATCGCTCAGCTTCTGGAACTCCGCCGCCTCGCGACCCTCGGGCCCCAGCACCTGGGAGCGCTGTGCAGCGTCAATGTCTGCGGAAGCGTCGTCAGCCTGGGCGCCCTGCACCGGGCCCGTGCCCTCGAACACCGGGCCATGCCGCCATTTTTCCAGCCGCAGATCGAGATACTCGATCTGGCTCATCAACTCATCGGCGAGCAGCGGCACGGCCGGCAGGGTCATCAGGTGGCGCTGGAAATCCCCCCGCCGGAAGATATAAGTGCGGCTGTAGAGCAGCTCGTAATTCTGCAGCACCTCATTCCAGATGCTGGCTCGATCGGCTGGCCCGCCGACGCGATAGCGCGCTATCGAGGAGGAAAGGCTGACCGCCTCGCGATCCAGCTTGTAGATCGACCAGACGGCGTCGTCGCGGGTGCGGTCTTCCAGACTGACCTGGTTGTGCAGGATGGTGCCGCCGATGCCGATGGAGGCCAGCAGACACAGGATGCTGATCGCCATGCCCAGCCACAGCGGCCAGCGCGCGGGGGAATTGCCGCTTCCGCCCACACCCGACGCGGCAATGCCCTGATCAGCAAGGGACTGATCAGCAGCGGTGCCTGAAAGCGGGGATCTTTCATCCGGCGACTGATTCACTGCATGACTCCGTGTCATCTTGCGCCTGAGGGGTCAGGCGCCAGCCCTCGCTCACTCCAGCGTCAGCCCGGTGACCTGCCAGACACTGCGAAAGCGTACCTGCTCATTGAGCAATTCCGGATGAGCATCGAAGGGATACAGCACGAACAAGGGCCCGAGGTCACGCACCGGCATGCGCTCGCCGTCGCGCCGCGTGGCCAGCAGGACATCGAAGTCCTCGATGTCGCTGAGGGGAATCTCGGCCACGAAGTCATTCAGTGCCCGCACCTTGAGCCCCCTGGCATCTTCAGACACCCGCGCCACCAGCTCGCGCAGCAGCGGGCCGGAGAAACTGACACGCCCCTGGGTCCAGGGGGTGTGGGTGGCCACCACGCGCGACGGCATGGCTTCGAGCATCGCCAGATCAAAATGCGCCCGCGGTGCCTGCAGGGAACCGGCATTGCCACAGCTGACAGCGCCCTCGACCGTCAACACCACCGGCCCGCTGGGCGCAGGCAGGCAGTCATTGGCCGCCAGCACGTGGCGCTCGCCTGTCGCCAGCGGCGCCTCGGCGGCCAGGGCCGCAGGGCTGAAGAGGCTCGCTGACAGGGTTGCGATCAGGCTCGTTGCCAGGGCGACCTTGCGCCAGAGGGAGCTGCGCGAGCCCTGCCCGCGGTTGACTGGCCTGGACTGCGGACTCACGAGGCGCTTCGCCGATGGATCATTCATGCCGGTTTCCCATGCTATTGTGCGAACGCCATGTGCATTCAAGGGCCCAACTTTACGCTAGCTCGCGCATGCTTTGCGAGCCTGCGAACCTCGCGCCACGACGAGTTGTCACACTCAACGCACGGAGCCACTCATACGCCCAGCCCACGCCTGCGCCCATGGCTGGCGTTCGTCGCCTGTTACGCTATCGCCTGTTAAGCGTCAGCTGATGATAGTCAGCTGACCGCTATCCGTCTCCACCTGCCATCGAGCCTGCTTCATGTCTGCCACTTCGTCCGCTTCGCTGCCTGCCAACGGCTCTCCCACACCGACTGCTGCCCTACCCCGCGTGCTGGCAGGCCCGATATTGCGCCGTGTCACCGCCGAGGGCGTGATGCTGTGGCTGGTGACCTCTCGCCCACAGCAGGCGCGGGTGTGGCTGCTGCCGGAGCAGGACGCGACGCCTCCCACGCGAGGTGAGGATGGCCTGCCGACAGCACCAGGCTGTCGGCTGACGGAGCATCTGGCGATGCCACTGGGGGAGCACGCCTGGCTGCTGTTGATCGAAGCGCATCCCGACACGCCCTTGCCCGCCGACTGCGCCATCGCCTACGAGCTGGGCCTGGCGGAGCCGTCAGCGACAGCGACAGCGTCATCGGCAACGGAAGCGGCAGCGTCATCGACAGACACGCCCGAATGGCAGGGCATCGCCGACTGGGCGCCACAGATCTGCTACCCCGGTGAAAGCCTGCCGCGCTTTCGTCTGCCGTCACGCCTGACGCGTGTCGCGCATGGCAGCTGCCGCAAGCCGCATCACGGCTTGAGTGACGACGAGCAGCAGGCGCAGCAGAGTGCAGAAGACGCTGCGTCGACCGATCGCCTTGAGACGCCGCCGCCCAAGGGCCCCGGTGGCGACGGACTGGTGGCGCTGGATCGCTGGTTGAGCGAGCGACGTCAGAGCGTCGCCGAGTGGCCGGAGGTGATGCTGTTCACCGGCGATCAGATCTACGCCGACGATGTCGCGGGGCCGATGCTGGGCGCGATCGATCAGCTGATCGCGGGGCTGGGGTTGCCGGAGGAGACGCTGATGGAGGCCGAGGTCTCCGACACTCGCGAGCTGCGACAGCACCCCTCGCACCTCTACCACCGCCCGCAGCTGCTGCCGGACATGCCGGCCAATGAAGGCGTGGCCGCCAGCTTCTTCGGTGCCAAGCGCAAGCCCATCTTCACCTCCACCGGTGCCGACAATCATCTGATCGGCCTGTCGGAAGTCATCGCCATGTACCTGCTGGTGTGGTCTGACGTGCCGTGGGAGGCGCTGGGCATCACGCTGGAAGACCCCTCGGCGCTCGAGGGCCATGACGACGCCACCCGCGAGCGCCATGCCACCGAGGCCCGCCATCTGCGGCGCTTCTGTGGCGGACTCGGTCAGGTACGTCGCCTGCTGGCCAATGTGCCCAGCCTGATGATCTTCGATGACCACGATGTCACCGATGACTGGAACCTCAGCGCCGCCTGGGAGGAAGCCGCCTATGGCCACCCCTTCTCGCGCCGCATCATCGGCAATGCGCTGACCGGCTATCTGCTGTGTCAGGCCGCCGGCAACGGGCCGGAGCCACTGGCAGAGCTGCTGGAGGAGACCCGGGCGCTGTTCACTCATGCCCTGACTGGCACTGACAAGGCCGCCGACGGCCATTTCAATGTCGAGCGTCAGGAGGCATTGATCGCCCACCTGCATCGCTGTGAGAGCTGGGATTATCAGCTCGACACCACGCCGCCGCTGATCGTGGCCGATACGCGCACCCGCCGCTGGCGCAGCGAGCGCAAGCTCTCGCATCCCTCGGGGCTGATGGACTGGGAGGCGCTGAGCGAGCTTCAGCAACGGCTGGTCGGCCACCCGGCCGTGGTGCTGGTGTCCCCGGCACCGATGTTCGGCGTCAAGCTGATCGAAAGCATCCAGAAGCTGTTCACGTTGGCGGGCAAGCCGTTGATGGTCGATGCCGAGAACTGGATGGCGCATCGCGGCGCGGCCAGCGTGATGCTCAACATCTTCCGCCACTCGCGCACACCGCAGAACTTCGTGATCCTGTCCGGCGATGTGCATTACTCCTTCGCCTACGACGTGCGCCTCAAGCATCGCCGTTCGAGCCCGAGCATCTGGCAGATCACCAGCAGCGGCATCCGCAATCGCTTCCCGGTCGGCCTGCTGGATGTGCTCGACCGTCTCAATCGCTGGCTGTACGCCCCGCGCTCGCCGCTCAATCTGCTGACGCGCCGGCGCAACATGCGCGTCACGCCGCGCCGTCACGATGCGGCCAGTCAGGGCGAACGCCTGCTGAACGCCTGCGGCATCGGGCTGGTCGACCTGGGCAGCGACGGCCGTCCCACCGCCATCCGCCAGCTGACCACCGACGGACAGGAGGTGCACTTTGTGCCCCGTCGCTGATGCCCACTGCCCGCCGCTGGCGCTGATCCATCATCCCGGCTATCGGATAGCGCTGCCCGAGAAGCATCCCTTCCCGATGGACAAGTTCAGCGTGCTCAAGCGCCTGCTCGACCGCCAGCTGGCCGACTGCGCCTCGGCCGTCGACTGGGTGACGCCCCAGCCCGCCGAGGAGGATGATCTGCTCAGCGTGCATACCCGCCGCTATGTGCATGAATTTCTCACTGGCACCCTGAGCACGCAGGCCCAGCGGCGCAGCGGTTTCGTGTGGAGCGAGGCACTGCGCGAGCGCAGCGTGCTGGCCGTGGGCGGCACCATGACCACCGTACGCGAAGCGCTCAAGCGCGGACTGGCCTGCAATACCGCAGGCGGCACCCATCACGCCCACCCGGAGGCCGCCAGCGGCTATTGTCTGCTCAACGACATCGGCGTGGCGGCGCATCAAGCACTGGACGACGGCGTGAAGCGCGTGCTGATCGTCGATCTCGATGTGCATCAAGGCGATGGCACGGCGTTGATCTTCGCCGACGAGCCGCGGGTCTTCACGCTGTCACTGCATGCCGAGAGCAACTTCCCGGCGCGCAAGCAGCAAAGTGACCTGGACGTGTCCTTGCCCAGGGGCATGGGCGATGCGGACTATCTGGCGGTGCTGGAGCGTGCGCTTGAGAAGGTGCTGGCGCGGGTACGCCCGGAGCTGGTGATCTTCGATGCCGGTGTCGACCCGCATGCCGCGGACAGGCTCGGCCATCTCGAGTTGAGCGACAGCGGCCTCTACCACCGCGAGCGACATGTCATCCAGCGCTGTCGCGCGGCGGGCGCCGCCGTGGCCTGCGTGATCGGTGGCGGCTATGACCGCGATATCGAGGCGCTGGCATGGCGTCACAGCCAGCTGCACCGTGCGGCGCTGGATGTCTGGCGCGAGGCGCATGGCCAACCTGCCCTGTTCGGGCCCCCGGGCTGAACTTGCATACCGTCGTGCCTACCGTATTGCCAAGCGTCCCCTGAACGAAAACGCCCGCCATCCTCGATGGCGGGCGTTTTCGTTCAGGCCTGTAGGCAAGATTCCAGCGACATCACTTGAAGGCGGTGACTTCCACCTCATCGCCGACACGCAAGGTAGGCTTGCGCGAGGGATCGAGCGCGACGAGGTTGTAGCCGAAGTGCACCTGGCCATCCGCGAAGCGGCGCACCCGTGCCAGCGTCTTGAGCGGCTCGCCGTCGCCACGCTTGTCGCCCGTCGCCGGGTCGACATTGACCATCGCACAGCGAGTGCAGGAGGACACCAGCGTGAAGCGTGCCTCGCCGATGCGCACTTCCTGCCAGCCATCCTCGGCCCATGCCTCGGCGCCGCTGATCACCAGATTGGGCCGGAACTGATCCATGCCATGCTCCGCACTCGGGGTCTGGGCGTTGAGCGCCGCCAACGAAGCCTGATTGGCCAGCAACAGCGGAAAGCCGTCGGCGGCGCTGACGCGCTGCGCGATGATCTCGCGATAGCGCTCCGAGCGCTCGCCCAACCAGCTGAGCCTGACCGGCATGCCGACCTGCTCACTCAGCCAGGCATCGGCCTCAAAGCTGACGCTCAAGGCAGTGAACCGATCGGCCCACACCTGGATGTCGAGACGCTCGGCCTGGTCATCGGTGGCAAAGCTGACGCTGCCGCATTCGGGGCGGTCCAGATGCCACAGTCGCCACTGGCCGCTGGCGTCTTCGCGCAGGGCCAGGCGCTGCAACTGGGGATGCGTACGCGCGGTGACGAACTTGCCTCGCGCCGCGACCACCACGAAGCGGCGGTCCTGGGTGAGACCTTCCTCGCCGAGCGTCGCTGTCTCAAGCGCCTCAGCTGCGCCGGACTTGAGGGGATAGCGCCACAGGTGGGTCAACTGCATGAGAGGTTTCCTTGCCAGAGTCCATCAATTCAGAAAGTCAGCGAACGGTGCGCCCGAGCGGTATCAGCTCGTAGGCGAGGCAGAGCCTGCGTCATTTGGCGCCTTGGCCTGTGCGGTATTTGTCTGTGTCGCATTCGGCTGGGCCGCACTCGGCTGGGCCGCATTCACCACAGGGATGTCGTCATCCATGGCGTCCAGGCTGATCACGTCGGGGCCCGAGAGCGCCACGCTGGAAATCAGCGCCTTGACGCCCAGCCCGACCTTGAGGCCCAGCTCCTGACACACCAGACGGTCGACTCGCGCCCTCACCCGCTGGCCGGCGATGCCCAGCACCAGCTCGGCGCTGGCATGGCCGCGCTCGCTCTCGATCTCGTGGATCACGGCCGGCAAGGCATTGCGCAGGCTGGTGTGGGTCGGCGTCTCCAGTGCGATGCTGATGTCACGCGCCCGCAGCCGCAGTCGCACACGACGCCCCACCGGCATCGCCAGCCGCGCCAGCTTGAGGCTCAGCCCGGCGCCCAGCCCCAGACGCGTCAGCTGCCAGTCATCATCGTGCGACAGCACCTCGGCGGTCAGCAGCGAGCCCGCTTCGAAACGGCCGGTCTGCGGCGCCAGGTCCAGCCGTGACAGCATGTCACCGATCTCGCCGCTGGCGGTGATGCGGCCGTTGTCCACCAGCGCCAGACGGTCGGCGACCGCGAACAGCTCGCGGGTGTCATGACTGACGAACAGGATCGGGATCTCGATCTCGCGCGCCAGCCGCGCAATGTAGTGCAGCAGCTCCTGCTTGCGCGCGCCGTCGAGGCCGGTCAGCGGCTCATCCAGCAACAGCATGCGCGGGCGTGACAGCAGGGCGCGGCCGATCGCGACACGCCGCGCCTCGCCACCGGACAGCTGGCCGGGCATGCGCGACAGCAGGTCCTCGATGCCCAGCAGCGTCACCATCTCATGCAGACGTGACTGATTCTGTTGGCGCTGGGCGGGTGTCAGGGCGCGCGGCATGCCGTAGCGGAGGTTGCCGCGCACGCTGTAGTGCGGAAACAGGCGCGGCTCCTGGAAGACGACGCCGAGCCTGCGACGATGCGCCGGCACGAAGATATCGTTCTCGCCGCCCGTCAGGCACTCGCCGTCCAGGCGCAGATGGCCATGGTCGGGACGTTCGAGGCCTGCGATCAGGCGCAGGATGGTGGTCTTGCCGCTGCCGGAGCGCCCGAAGAGCGCCGTGACGCCGCGCGCCGGCACCTTGAGCGTGGCATCCAGCGTGAAGGCGCCCTGCTGACGATGGAGATGGAAATCAAGCATCACGCCCCTCCATGCGCAGTCGCGCGCGACGTGCCAGCCACTCTGAGGCCAGCAGCGACAGCATCGCGATGACGACGGCGATGGCGCACAGCCTGGCCGCGGCGCCTTCCTGGCCCGGGGTCTGGATCAGGGTATAGAGCGCCAACGGCAGCGTGCGGGTCTCGCCGGGAATATTGGCGGCGAAGGTGATGGTGGCACCGAACTCCGACAGCGCACGCGCGAAGGCCAGCATGCCGCCGGTGAGAATGCCCGGCAGCGCCAGCGGCATGGTCACCGTGAACAGCACGCGCAGCGGGTTGGCGCCCAGGGTGCGGGCCGCGGCCTCCAGCCCCGGGTCGATGGCCTCCAGTGACAGGCGCATCGCGCGCACCATCAGCGGAAAGGCCATCACCGCCGCCGCCAGCGCCGCGCCCTGCCAGGTGAAGGGCAGCACGATATCGATCTTGGCCAGCCACTGGCCGATGGCGCCATTGCGCCCGAAGGTGACCAGCAACAGGTAACCGACCACCACGGGCGGCAACACCAGCGGCAGATGCAGCAGACCATCGACCAGCGCCTTGCCACGAAACTCTCGTCGCGCCAGCCACCAGGCCGCCGCAAAACCGGGAATCAGGCTCAGGCCGACCGCGACGCAAGCCACCTTGAGGCTCAGGCTCAGGGCTTCCCATTCCAGCGCACTCAGCATGGATCTTCCTCAGACGAAGACAGGTTCTCGCACATGACGTGACGCGAAGCGCCGGCAGACAGCCCTGCCCGCCTTGATCACGCCGATGTGACAGCAGGCTCCCAGTGTAGCGGCCTCATCTTGTCGATGACATGCCAGCGTGTGCCACGAGGCCTCGATGCTGATCCAGCGGCTAGTCGGCCTCAGGCTGCGCAGCAGGAACCTGATGGGCGAGCGTGCTGAAGCCGAAGCGATGGAAGATGGCGCCGGCCTCGTTGCTGGAAAGCCAGGCCGAGAAGGCCTCGGCCTGTGACGACGGCGCATCACCGCCACGACTGATCAAGGCGGCAGGATAGTGGATGGGATCATGGCTGCTGTCCGGCAGCAGGCCGATCTGGTGCACCCGATGGCTGATGGCGGCGTCGGTGGCATAGACGATCCCCAGCGGGGCCTCGCCATGCTCGACCAGTGCCAGCGCGGCGCGCACGTCCTCGGCGCTGGCCAGGCGCGAGCGCAGCGTCTGCCACTGCCCCAGCGCTTCCAGCGACTGACGCGCATAGATGCCCGCGGGCACGTGGTCGGGGTCGCCGACGGCCAGGCGAGTGTTGCTGCCGGTGGCGGCGAGGCGCTCGGCCACATCGGTGACATCCTCGGCGTTGCTGACACTGGCGTCCAGCTGGCTGGGACCGGGCGCGACCAGCGCGAGACGGTTGCCCAGCAGGTCGTGACGGCCGGTGACGACGATGCCGGCCTGCTGCTCCAGCCAGTCCATCCAGCGCTCATTGGCCGACAGATACAGCTGCGCCGGAGCCCCATTGGCCAGCTGACGCGCCAGGGTCGAGGACGAGGCGTAGACCGGCATGATGTCCACATCGGCGAGACGCTCGTAGCGTGCCTCGATGGCATCCAGTGCATCATGCAGCGAGGCGGCGGCCATGACACGGATCTGGGGGCGCTCGTCTGCCTGAGCGGGTGCGGCCAGCAGTGCCAGCATCAACGGGGCCGCCAGGCTGGCGGCCCTCAACAGCGCTGATGAAGAAGATAGCGCTGATGAAGGCGTTGGCACTGATGACGCAGGCCGTAGCGGAGAGGCAAGCACGGCGGCCCGGGCGCGCAAGCGGGTAGCGAATGACATCTACAGGGTCCTTGAACAGTGAAACGCAGCGACGAGGCCTGCTGCGCATTGATCTCGCCATGATGCCGCGCTCGCTCGCCATGTGCATCTCATGTGGGCGCAATTGCCGCGCGGGGCGCGGAAACCGTCAACCCTGATTGTCGAACGCCAGCGGCATGAGGCAGGCTGGCTGCCTGTCAGTGCCCGTCTGCCATCAGCCACGGGCTGGTCATCGACAGCCGCCGGCTGGCGGATGTTTCGCCGCATCCGGCTACAGGCAAACGCGAATCACTCACATGTATGCCATTCGCTCGATCAGATCGGCTACAATGCTGCCCAAAATGGCAGGGAGACGCTGGCCCACACCCCAGCAACGACGCGATTCCTGCTTTCATGCTTTCTTTCACGCTATTTGCCGCTTCAACGGCAGACAACAGCGGCGGGTGCCACCAAGTCATGCCTCCAGTACTTGACGAATTTCAGGGCCTCAGTGCCTTCGATGCCATCATGCGCTACGGCAATCTGGGCGCAGGAGCCGAGCATCTCGGTATCTCCAAGTCCACGCTCAGCCGCCGGATCAGCCATCTCGAACACCAGCTCGGCCAGCCACTGCTGCATCGTCAGGCCAACCGCCTGATTCCCACCGAGGCCGGCACGCTGTTCTATCAGTACTGCCAGCAGATGCTGTCACTGGGCGAGCGCTCGCAGATCGCACTGGATGAACTGCGCGAGGAGATCAGCGGTGATATCACCGTCAGCGCGCATCCGCACTTCCTGCGTGGCTGGTTCAATCGTGTGCTGACCGACTTCATCGAAGCGTATCCGGGCATCCGTCTGACCCTGACCGCCAACCACCTGCCGCCGTCACGTGATGACGACCAGGTAATGCTGTGGCTATGGGAAGGTCCGGTCAAGGACACCGGGCTGCGCGAGGAGATACTGGGCCATCAGCAGCAGCACCTCTACGCGCATCCCGAGTATCTGGCGCGGCACGGTCATCCTCGCCATCCCAGCGAGCTGACCTCCCATGACTGGGTCAACCTGATCGACCGTCATCACCCCAATCTGGTTCTCACTCACCCCGAGATGGGCGAGTATCGTCTGAGCCTGCCGCCGTCACGCTTCACGGTCGACAATGTGGTGGTCCACGCCGACCACATCGCCCACGGTGCCGGCATCGGCCTGCTGCCTGACTATCACGTGCACACGCGCCTGAAGGCCCATCCGGGTCAGTTCGAGGCCTGTCTGCCCGAATGGAAGGGGCCGTCGATTCCGGTCAGCCTGCACTACCCCTTCGGCCATCCGCCACGCAAGCTCGGCGCGCTGCTCGACCATATCCGCCGTCGCGTGCCGACGGACTGGGACCGCTGACCTGACGGCCCGACAGCGCTTCGGGCCATTCAGGCACTGCTTCTCGACGTCACTTCAGCCCTGACTGCCCGTCAGGATTGCTGACCGAACAGGTGGCGTCGCGCTTCATCATCCATCGCCACATTGGCAGCCGGATTGATGTCGTCGATGCGCGCCATTGCCCGCTTGACGCCATCACGCGCGGCGATGCGGGCACGATAGGCGGCGACCGCCGGGAAGCGCGTCAGATCGATCTCCTGCTTCTCGGCCTTCAGCCACGGCCAGATGGCCATGTCGGCGATGCTCAACTCGTCCCCCGCCACGAAGTCACGCTCCGCAAGCTGGCGCTCCAGCACGCCATACAGGCGCTCGCCTTCCTTGTGATAGCGCTCGATGGCGTATTCCACCGGCTCTGGCGCGTAGTGCTTGAAGTGATGCACCTGTCCCAGCATCGGCCCCAGGCCGCCCATCTGCCAGTGCAGCCACTGCAGCACGTCATTGCGGGCACGCGTTTCCTGCGCCAGAAACTTGCCGCACTTGTCGGCCAGATACTCCAGAATCGCACCGGACTCGAACACCGAGATCGGCTCACCGCCATCGGCTGGCGCATGATCGACGATCGCCGGCATGCGATTGTTGGGCGAGATGGCCAGAAACTCCGGCGCGAACTGCTCCCCCTTGCTGATATTCACCGGAATGAGGCGATACTCGAGACCGGCTTCCTCCAGAAAGATCGTGATCTTGTGGCCGTTGGGCGTGGTCCAGTAGTACAGATCAATCATCTGTGGGCTCCTGTGCAAGGACATAGCAAAATGGCTCGAACGCCCATGAGCGTTCGAGCCATCGAGGAGATCATGCTCATCGCCAGGCCCCTCGTGCAGCTTTTCACCAGGGGCATTGCGAGCATGTTCTTTACTGCAGCCGTTACTGCAGGCGTTACTGAAGGTGTTATGACTGCGGAATCTCGCTGGCACGCGGCGCCTTGCGCGCCATGCCGTCGTGCAGGTCCATCATGCGCTCGCGCCACTGCACCAGCGGGTCGCCCGCATCTTCCGTCTCGCCGAAGGGCGAGGTATCGGAGACGATGTGTGCCCAGATGAAGAAGCCGAAGACCAGGTAATCCGCCGCCGCCGGGGCATCGCCATCCATGAAGGGCTGATTGGCGAGCAGGCCACGCAGCGGCTTGAAGGCGCTGTCCAGGATGCCGCGTGCGGCCTCGACGTTGTTGAATTCCTCGAAGGGCATGCCGAAGCGGGCTTCGCGGCTGGTGCGGAAGTACTCGCGGTCATCCGGGTGGATGGCCGCCAGCAGATCCAGCGCCACCAGGCGGAAGAAGCCGACCGCCATGACCTGCTCGGTATACACCTTGACGAAGTTCAGGCGTGCCTCGGCGTGTGCATCACCGATCAGCAGGCCATCGCCACTGTCCGGGTAATGCGCGTCCAGATGCTTGAAGATGTCATAGCTGTCCATCGCCACGCCGTGCGCATCCTTGAGCACCGGTACCGTGGTGGAATCGCAGAAGTCGATCGGGCTCTTGTCGGTGAACAGCATCGGCACGAGTTCGGCCTCAAGGCCCTTGTGGGCGAGTGCCAGACGCGCACGCCAGCAGAACGGCGAGAAACGCAGGCGGTCATCACGGCCACGCAATTCATGAAGGACTGGGGTCATGCGGGTCTCCTTGGGTGTCATTGAGGTCTGGTGTCACTAAGGCCTGGGGTCATTGGGGCCTGGTGTCATTCAAGCTTGATATGAACGGCATGACTTCGCTGCGCGCGTCCTGCCCTTGGCATTGTTTTGGACGTTGTGCCGCGCAAATGCAAGCAAAATGAGCATTCGTTCAATATCGCGCTGAGCGCCACTCAAGGCGCGAAGGCTCGCTCACCCTTGCAGTGACGCGAGGTTGGACCCATTGATGAGGGTTGCATGACCAGGGCCGGACATTGACCAAAGGATATTGATGACACCCGGCCTCGACAGCGCGAATAATGGGACCCATCGCTTTCGCGCCAGCCACTTCCTGCCCTGATCCCCCTCTTTCATTTTCCAAGGAGTCTCGATGTCCGTCGAAGACCTGCACCTGAACCTGCGCAACCTGCAGGAATCAGATTACCCCCAGCTCAAGCGCCTGATGGACGGCATCTACGACGACATCGGTGGCGCCTGGCCTGAGCACACCATCAACCGCCTGATCGCCGAATTCCCCGATGGCCAGATCGTGATCGAGGATGGCGAGAGGCTGGTCGGTGTCGCCCTGACGGCGCTGGTGGATTACGACGCCTTTTCCAATCCGCACAAGTACGACGACCTGATCGGCCAGCGCGAGATCATCCTCAACAAGGAGGATGGCGATGCGCTTTACGGTCTGGATGTGCTGATCGACGTCGACTACCGCGGCTATCGCCTCGGTCGCCGCCTGTACGAGGCGCGCAAGGACCTGTGCCGCTCGATGAATCTGCGCTCGATTCTGGCCGGCGGGCGCATCCCCCAGTACCACGAATACGCCGCCGAGCTCTCGCCCTCCGAGTACATCGACAAGGTGGAGCGTCGCGAGATCCACGACCCCATCCTGTCGTTCCAGCTGGCCAACGGCTTCCTGGTCAAGCGCCTGCTGCGTCAGTATCTGCCGGAAGACGAGGATTCCCAGGGCTACGCCACGCTGCTGGAGTGGAGCAACATCCTGTTCGAGCCCGCCGAGCGCGTGCTGGAAAGCCGCAAGACGATGATTCGCGTCGGCGCCGTGCAGTGGCAGATGCGCAAGTTCGACAGCGTCGAATCCGTGCTGCAGCAGGTCGAGTACTACGTCGACGCCCTGTCGGATTACCAGAGTGACTTCGCCGTCTTCCCGGAGCTGTTCAACACGCCGTTGATCGGACTGCTGGAAGACCAGAGCGACCCGGTGCGCTGCATCCGCTACCTCGCCGGCTTCACCGAGCGCTTCAAGCAGGAAATCTCGCGCATGGCGGTGGCCTACAACATCAACATCGTGGCCGGTTCCATGGTCGAGATCGGTGACGACAACGAGCTCTACAACGTCACCTACCTGTGTCACCGCGATGGCGAGATCGACCGTCAGGCCAAGCTGCACATCACGCCGCAGGAGCGCCGCGACTGGATCATCAAGGGCGGTGACGAGCTGGCCGTGTTCGAGACCGACGCCGGACGCATCGGCATGCTGATCTGCTACGACGTGGAGTTCCCGGAACTGTCGCGCCTGCTGGCCGATCAGGACATGGACATCCTGATGGTGCCGTTCTGGACCGACACCAAGAACAGCTACCTGCGCGTGCGCAACTGCGCCCAGGCGCGTGCCATCGAGAACGAATGCTACGTGGTGGTCTGCGGCAGCGTCGGCAACCTGCCGTCCATCGAGAGCCTCGATATCCAGTACGCCCAGTCAGCGGTGTTCTCGCCGTCGGACTTCTCCTTCCCGCATGACGCGGTGATGGCCGAGACCACGCCGAACACCGAGATGATCATGTTCTCGGATCTCGATCTGGAGCGTCTCAAGGTGGTGCGCAGCGAAGGCTCGGTGACCAACCTCAAGGACCGCCGCAAGGACCTCTTCGAGCTGCGTCTGCGTGACTGGTCGTGGAAGTCCGGCAGCCGTCAGGACTGAGCCGATGACGCACTGGTGGCAACGGCTGTGGCAGCGCTCCGCTCGCCACAGCCGTGATACGTCAGCCCCCGACGCCGGCGCTGCCTCGGCCGCCTCCCCGGGTGGCGAGACAGCGCCGGATGACGCGTGGCAGGCAGTCCGCGAGCGCCTGCCGATCCTCGAGGGACTCGACGCCGAGGCACTGGCGCGTCTTGAGCGGCGCGCCCGCCATCAGCTGAGCGACTGGAAGCTGACCAGCGCCGAACCGCTCGCACAGGTCGAGGCGCTGGCACTGGCTGCCCAGGCGATGCTGCTGCTCAACGGCTGGGCGCATGCCGAGCGCTGGCAGGACGCCGGCGCTCGCGTGCACGAGATCATGCTGCCGCTGCAGGCCATCCGCCGTGAGGTGGAAGAGATGGATGACGCCGGTGTGGTGCATGTCTTCGAGGACACCCGCGCCGGCGAGACCTGGTATCAGGGGCCGGTGGTGGTCACCCAACAGGACCTGGCCGCCAGCGGTGACTGGAGCGGCTTCAACGTGGTGATCCATGAATTCGCCCACAAGCTCGACATGGCCAACGCCACCGATGCCGATGGCTTTCCGCCCCTGCCGCGCCATATCAGCGCGGCGGAGTGGCACGCCACCTTCACTGCCGTGTGGGATGATCTGAGCGCGCGCCTGTCACGCGGTGAGCCGACGCCCATCGATGACTACGCCGCCAGCCACCCCGCCGAATGCTTCGCCGTCTGCTGCGAGTATTTCTTCAGCGCACCGGATGAGCTCAACGCGGCCTATCCGGCGCTGTATGCCCTGCTGGAGCGCTTCTTCCAGCAGTCACCATTGGCGCGCTGCCCGCCGCCTCCCGACTGACCACTCCTGGCAGATCTGACCACACGCTTGGCAGATCTGACCACACGCTTGGCAGACAAGGCGCCAGCAAGGCGAGGAAATCGCGAGAGAGAAGCGATAGCGGCCGCTTACCGCGCCGGGCACCACCTCAAGCTAACGGTATATCATCCAGAAGCGCGCCAGCAGACACGCCGACTCGATCAGCAGGGGACGCAAAAGCAACCTCTGGATCGCTCACTGTGGCTCCGCCAACAGATAATCCCAGACACGCTGCGCGGTGGGCCGCATCGGGCGCTGATTGGAGCGCACCAGCCAGAAGTTCTGCTCGGCGGGGATCGTCAGCGCGAAGACCTGCTCCAGCCCGCCATTGCCGGACGCCAGCCATTGCCGGAAATGGCCTTCATGCACCAGCGCCACCCCCATGCCGAGACGCGCCATTTCCAGCGTCATCACCTGGGTGTCACAGCTGATGGTAGAGGTCGTCTTCTCCAGCCCCAGTTGATCTGCCGCCACCAGCCAGCGCCGCCAGCCCACCGCGAAGCCTGCGGCATGCAGCAGCGTCATGCCGGCCAGGTCCGCCGCCGTGGTCAGCTGCGCGCTCAGCGCCGGACTCGCCACGACGGCCATTCTCTCCTGCCCTGCCCCGACCTGGATCGCCTCCACCTGCGGCCAGTCGCCCTGACCGTAGCGCAGCTCGATATCCACCTGCTCGCCATCGAAGTCGCTCTGCCAGAAGGCACTGACCAGACGCAGCGCGATCTCGGGTTGATCACGATGGAAGTTCGCCAGCCGCGGCAACAGCCAGGCCTGCTGGCTCATCGGGGTCGCCCGCAGGCTGACCGGCGCGGCGCGCGAGGGGCCGAAGACTTCCAGCGTGCCTTCCTGCAGGCGCTGGAAGCCATCCTGCAACGCTGGCAACCAGGCCTGACCGGCCGGCGTCAGATTGAGGCTGCGGGCATGACGCACGAACAATGGCTGGCCAAGGCGGTCCTCCAGCTGGCGAATCCGCTGGCTAATGGCCGACTGGGTGACACTCAGCTCCTCGGCGGCACGCGTGAAGCTCATCAGGCGCGCAGCGGCTTCGAAGGCCTGCAACCAGGCCAGCGGCGGCAGGGGGCGCGGCAAGGCATTCGGCGTCGTGGGGGAAGGTTCGTGCATGGCTATCTCGCATCAGAGCATGAAGGTCAATCGGCACACATTAGCTCAGCTAAGTCATGGCCGTCATATTTCGCGTTGGCCAGCCGTGATGACGAGGGGGACAATGGCCTCATTCTCGGGTCACGGCTCAGCCATACGACCCAGCACGCGACACGCGTTGGCTCACCTGCTACTGCACACACGACATAGGACGGCGCCCATGGAGACTCTCATCGCATCTGCCCCTGACACCCAAGACACTGAAGCGTCACAGGCACGCCATCAGTGGGACATGAAGGAATACCTGCCCCATCACGAGGGCGCGCCGCTGGTGAAGGCAGACCACGACGAGACCCTGGCGTCACTGGCATGGGCCAGCGGTGAGCAGACCCAACTGCCGCTGATCTGGCTGCGCGACCACTGCGCCTGCGATCTCTGCCGTCATCCGCAGACCTTCGAACGCACCTTCATGCTGATGGACGATGCGGCCCTGACGGTCCATCAGATGCGTGTCGAGCAGGGCAATCTCGTCGTCGTCTGGCAGGACGGCCACACCAGCCGCTTCGATGCCGGCTGGTTGCTGCAACGTCGCCCGAGTGATGCGCCGCCGGCCACACCGGTCCCCGCAAGCCAGGCCTGGCAGCAGGGCCATAAGCCTCACGTCACCGCCTTTGCCGATTACATGGCCGGTGGACAGGCGCGCCTGGGCTGGCTGGAAGCGCTGTGCCGCGACGGCTTCGCGATTCTGGATGCCGGCCCGACGGCAGGCGGCGAGATCGACCAGGTGGCCGCGACCATCGGCCCGATCCGCGCGACCAACTTCGGTGGCCGTTTCGAGGTCTTCTCCAAGCAGGCGCCCAACAACGCCGCCTACACGCCGATCGCACTGGAACTGCACACCGACCTGCCCAACTGGCGTCAGCCGCCGGACATCCAGATGCTCTACTGCCTGGCCAATGAGGCCGAAGGTGGTGATTCCATCTTCGGAGACGGCATGGCGGTCGCCGAAGCCCTGCGCGAGCGGGACCCGCAGGCCTTCAGGCTGCTGGCCGAGACCCCGGTGGACTTCCGCTTTGCCGACGAGACCACCGACCTGGTGGTGCGCGAGCCGGTGATCCACCTGGATGCCAACGACAAGGTCATCGAGGTGCGCTTCAACAACTGGATCCGCGACAGCCTGCGCCTGCCGCTGGAACAGATGCAGGCCTGGTACAGCGCCTATCGCCAGTACTGGAGCATCCTGCGGGAACCGGCCTTCCGCCTGCATCTCAAGCTGGAAGCCGGCCAGATGGTGGCCTTCGACAACCGCCGCGTGATGCACGGCCGCAAGTCCTTCGACCCGACGACCGGCCGCCGCCACCTGCAGGGCTGCTATGTGGATTACGACATGGTGGAATCCGCGCTGCGCGTCACGGCGCGCCAGCTGGCCGGTGCCAACCTCACTCAGTCGTGAGCACGACGGCCCTCATGCCGCGGAGTGCTTGAAATAGCGTTGAACCGCACGCAAAGGTTGCGGCGGTTCCTCCAGGGCATACCACGCAAGGCAGTGGCATCCTGAGAGTCTGGCAACTCTGGTATCGCCCCATGAATCCCATGACACTCTGCTTTGCGGATGACACCCTGGAACGACGCTATCGGCGTCGACAGATCGAGACCTCACACAAGCTCAGCCGGATCACCATCCCGCTGAGCTGTCTGCTGTTCGCGTCCTATGGGCTGATCGAGATCAGTCTGCTGGATCACTACGAGCCCTACCTGCTGCTGCGCACCAGCGTTCTGATCGGCGTGCTGGGCCTGTTTCTGCTGTCACGTCTCCCGCGTTTCCGACACCACGTCAACGGCATCCTGTGCCTGGCCTCGCTGGTGGCAGCGCTGGGGACGCTGGCGATGTTCCATGTGGGGGACGGTCACGCCGGAGAGCACCTGGTGGAGAGCCACGCCGCCGGACAGCATGAAGACGAGCATGGTGACTTCCCGGTCTACTTCGTCACCCTGATCACCGTGGTCTTCTGGACCTACACCCTGCTGGGGCTGCAGTTCGTCTATGCCATGGCCTGCGGACTGCTGATATGGATGGGCTGCACCGCCAGCTGCGCGCTGATGCATCAAGGCTCCGATGTCCTGGTGGAAGCCAACGAGGCTTTCTTCATGATGGCCGTCAATCTGCTGGCGGGCATGAGCGCCTACTCGCGCGAGCGCCAGAGCCGACAACTCTTCCTGCATGAATGCCATATCACCGGCGAGCGGGACGATCTGCGCGACCATGCGATGTGCGACTCGCTCACCGGGCTGCTCAACCGGCGCGCCCTGCTGACACGCCTCGACCAGATACTCGACATCCAGACTCCCGGCACGGTGCAGGCCGCACTGTTCATCGACCTCGATGGCTTCAAGCCCGTCAATGACCGCCACGGCCATGCCATCGGCGATGAAGTGCTGCGCATCACCGGCGAGCGCCTGGGCAACACCCTGCGCGGCAACGATATCGTCGGCCGCCTGGGAGGCGATGAATTTCTGGTACTGATCAGCCGTGAAGGCAACGGCCGCAAGGGCCCGGAGCAGCTGGCGGAGCGTCTGATCGACGCCATCAGCCGTCCCATCACGCTGGAAGTGGATGGCGAGCCGCTGATCATCGCCGTCAGCGCCAGCATCGGCATCAGCCTGTTCCCCTTCTCGGGCGCCACGCCGGAAACGGTCATCGCGCGCGCCGACAGCGCCATGTACGAGGCCAAGCAACGCGGTCGGGGCGTCGTCGTCACCGGCAATCCGCTCCGCCTGGTACTGTGACGATCGACGCTCGACGCTCAATGCTCGACACCTCGAGCATGGCGCCGCGTCACCCTCCCTCTTGAGACAGCGGCAGACGCCCCAATGAGACAAGGATGCCGTTTCGTCCTTTTTCTCATGACCCGCATCACGCCAGAACGCCCCACGACTCATCAATGGGGCGTTCTGGCGCATGGAGCCTGCCAATGACACGCCTGCCGCATCTTGCCTTCTCTCTAATCGGTCTCGGTCTCCTCGGCGGCTGCGCCGGAGTCCCGTCCGGCACCCAGCCCGTCGAGAATTTCGAGCTCGAACGTTACTACGGCGAATGGCACGAGATCGCCCGCCTGCCCAACAGCTTCGAGGAGGGCCTGAGCTGCGTCAGCGCCGATTACTCGCCCCGCGAGGACGGCGGCGTGCGCGTCATCAATCGCGGCTACAACGCCGAGCAAGGGGAATGGAGCCAGGCCGAAGGTCGCGCCTACTTCACCCGGGGCAGCGAGACGGCGGCCCTCAAGGTCAGCTTCTTCGGCCCCTTCTATGGCGGTTACAACGTGCTGGCGCTGGATGACGACTATCAGTGGTCGCTGGTGGCCGGCGCCGATCGCGACTACCTGTGGATACTGGCGCGTGAGCCACAGCTGGATGACGCCACCTACCAGGCGCTGGTCGAGCAGGCCGCCGAGCTCGGCTTCGCGACCGACGCGCTGATCAAGGTCGAACAGGGCAATGCCTGCCCCTCTCCTGATGACACCGAACGCTGACACCGAACCCGGTCCCAAGACCCAAGGCCTGACACCAAGGTCTAAACCGGCGCGTGACGTTTATATGGTGCGGACAGCCGCTTTCATCCAACCGACCTCGCATCTTGTCACGCGCGCGTGGCTCGCCAATGGTGAGCTGACAATCTTCCGGGGTAGCGCCTCGCCGAGTGCGCTGCCCTGATGCCAATCGTTTGATGCTGTCGCCCAGTGCCAGTGACGCCTCGCTGCACTGGGCAACTCAGTTCAGAGGGAGCCCGTGCCATGGATATCCAGCAGTTCTTCAGCGCCCTGTGGGATGACTACGTCGCCATGACGCCCCAGGCCCAAAAGATCCAGGATGCCTTCATCGCTGACGGCGAGACCATCGTCAACGACCACGTCGCCTTCCGCACCTTCGATCGCGGGCCGATCACCCTGAGCGCGCTGGAACCTCACCTGCTGGCGCTGGGCTATACCCGCTTCGCGCCTTATGATTTCCGCGAGAAGAAACTGCGCGCCTTCGGCTATCTGCCGCCGTCACCCGACATGCCGCGCGTCTTCCTCTCCGAGCTGAAATGCCATGAGCTGTCCGAGCGCGCCCAGGCGATCATCGATGGCCTGGTCAGCCAGATCTCGCCGGATGCCGCCACCCAGCCCTCCGTGCTGTGGTCGGGCCGTCTGTGGAAAGCACCCAGCTTCGAGCAGTATCAGCGCCTGATGGAAGAGAGCGAGTATGCGGCCTGGCTGTCGATCATCGGCCTGCGCGCCAACCACTTCACCATCAGCGTCAACGCGCTCAGCCATCACGACACCCTCGACAAGGTGCTGACGCGCGTCGAGTCGCTGGGCCTTGGCATCAATCCGGCCGGAGGGCGCATCAAGGGTTCGCCCGAGGTGCTGCTGGAGCAGGCCTCCACCCTCGCCGACCGCCAGACCTTCACCTTCGCCGGTGGCGAGGAGCATGAGATCTCCACCTGCTACTACGAATTCGCGCGCCGCTACCCCGATGCCGATGGCGAGCTGTATCAGGGCTTCGTGGCGGCCAGCGCCGACAAGATCTTCGAATCCACCAATGTTCGCCAGGAGCCGACTGCCTCGTGATTGCCGACTGGCTAGACCTGACACTCGAAGGCCACGCCAGCGCCCGTGGCATGGGCCGTATTCCCGGCGGTCGCTATGAGATCGTCGCGCCCGGCGTGCTGGAGATCACCCCCGACGTCACGGGGCCCAAGGCGCGCCCGTGCGTGATCTCCGCCGGCATCCACGGCAACGAGACCGCCCCCATCGAGCTGCTCGGTGAGCTGATCGCGGGCCTGGAGAGCGGCCACCTGATCGTCGGGGCGCCGCTGTTGCTGATCCTGGGCAACCTGCCCGCCATCCGCACTGGCGAGCGCTTCATCACCACCAATCTCAATCGGCTGTTCAAGCGCGCCGAGGCCAGCGTGGCGGGCAACGACTGTCCGTCCGATGATGAGCCGGCGCGCGCGCGTCAGCTGATGGCGGCCGTGGACACCTTCTATGCTCGCTTCCCGCTGGCCGAGGGCACGCGCCGCCTGCACTACGACATGCACACCGCCATCCGCGACAGCCTCTATCCGCGCTTCGCGGTGGTGCCCTTCAGTAATGGCGACGCCATCAGCGCATCGCAGTGGCCGATATTGAGCGCCGCCGGCATCCAGGCCGTGCTGCACCAGCATCAGCACAGCTGGACCTTCTCGCACTATTCGCGCCACTACCATGATGCCGACGCCTTCACGCTGGAGCTGGGCCAGGTACGCCCGTTCGGCGCCAACGACATGGCGGCACTCGCACCGATGAAAGCCCTGCTCGCGGCACTGGCGACCGGCACGGCGCCCGCCGAAGAGGATCCAAAGGCCATCGACTACTTCACGGTGGAAGTGGAGCTGATGCGTCAGTCAGCCGACTTCACGCTGTGCTTCAGCGAGGATGTCGCCAACTTCACCGCCTTCGCCCCCGGCAGCGTGGTGGCCGAAGACGCCGCTGCTGGCCCCTGCATCATCGGCGATACCCCACTGCGGGTGGTCTTTCCCAACGCGAAGGTGGAGATAGGCGCCCGCGCCGCCCTGCTGCTGGCCGAGAGCTCGACACCGACAGACTGAGTCACCAGACACTGAACAAACCGGCACTGAGCCACAAGCGCCGGCGTTCTGCCCGCCCACCCCCCCTCAGGGCGCAGCACGATGCCGGCGCGATTGCACTGACGAAAGCCTTACTACAACGACAACAGGCGACCTTGAACATGAAGACTCCTCCCCCACGGCCGGACGGCATCCGCGTGCGTCCTTGCACGCTCCACCAAAGTCGTAACATTCCTCCACGCCAGATAGCGGTGAACCCTGCGTTGAGCTGGTAGAATCGGCCCCCTTTCCCGTCCACGACATGCAAGCACAGGCATTTTTCGCCTGTTGTAGACGGTCACTGGCAGCGAGAACGACGATCAATCGGACTGATCGTGAGGAACTGGCCATGCCCCTGACGGCATTCTCCGCCACTCCTCCCGTGCCACGCCTTGCCGCCTCATCACGTCTGCGTCGCGCACGTCAGCGAGCGAGAGTGAAAGGCAGTGCCAGGCAGCCGTGCCATGTCGGCAACGAACCTGTATCCCGAGCCCGACCGCCCCGCGGCGGACTCGTGGCGTGTCATTGCCCCCAGGGCTGGCAACGTCCGGATTGGAGTAACTGCATGACCATGAGATCTTCCGTGGCCGAGAGCCCGAGCAGCGACGCGCTGCCTCTCGAGGTCCGCAACATCACCAAGTCCTTCGGCACAAATCAGGTGCTCAAGGGCTTGTCACTGCAAGCACGCAAGGGCGATGTCATCACCCTGATCGGCGCGTCCGGTTCCGGCAAGAGCACCTTTCTGCGCTGCATGAACCTGCTGGAGCAGCCGGACGGCGGCGACATCTTCGTGCATGGCGAGCAGATCGGCTTCAAGGAAAGCCGCCGTGGCCGCGAACCGATGGACTGGCGTCAGGTCGAGCGCATGCGCGCGCGCCTGTCGATGGTCTTCCAGGGCTTCAACCTGTGGTCGCACATGACGCTGCTGGAAAATGTCATCGAGGCGCCGATCCACGTGCTCGGCAAGCCGAGGAAGGAAGCCATCGCCCACGCACGCAGTCTGCTGGACCGCGTCGGCCTGCTCGAGCGCGCCGAGTACTATCCGGCGCAGATGTCCGGCGGCCAGCAGCAGCGCGGCGCCATCGCACGCGCACTGGCGATGGAGCCGGAGGTGATGCTGTTCGACGAACCGACCTCGGCCCTCGACCCGGAACTGGTCGGTGACGTGCTCAAGGTCATGCGTGACCTGGCCGAGGAAGGCCGCACCATGGTGGTGGTGACCCACGAGATGAGCTTCGCGCGTGATGTCTCGAGCCAGGTGGTCTACCTGCATCAGGGACTGGTCGAGGAAGCCGGCAAGCCGGAAGACGTGCTGGGCAATCCCCAGTCGGAGCGCCTCAAGCAGTTCCTGGCGCCCAAGTACTGACAAAGCGCCCTGATCAGCCGCCCTGATCACCAGCTCTGATCACCAGCTCTGATCACCAGCTCTGATCAACAGTACTGATGAATGGCCCTTGGCCCATCGCTGAGCCGACCGCTCGGCCTGTGGCACATCCCGGCACGGTGGTCCCGTGACCGGCACATGATTCAGCACCGCGAGCGCCACGCCAACGGCAGGCCTCGAGGTGTCCAAGACTTCAGGAATGACAAGCAATGAAACAATTCGCGACACGCACCCTGCTGGGCCTCACCCTCGGCCTCTCCAGCTTCGCCATCACCACCAGCGCCGCCCAGGCGGCCGATGTGCCGGACCCGCTGCGCCTGGGCATCGACGTGCCCTACGCGCCCTTCGGCTACAAGCTGCCCAGCGGTGAGCTGACCGGCTTCGAGATCGAACTGGGCAACGCCATCTGCGCCCAGCTCGCCACCCACTGCAAATGGACCGAGCAGGACTTCGACGGCATCATCCCGGGCCTGATGGCGCGCAAGTACGACGTCATCATGTCGGCGCTGACCATCAATCCGGAGCGTGAGCGTCAGGTGCTGTTCTCCGAGCCCTACTTCACGCCGCCGTCCGGCTGGTTCGTCAAGGCGGACAGCCCGCTGGCGGGCGCGGACACCCTCGATGCCGAGGCGCTCGCGGGCAAGGTGATCGGGGTGCAGCGCGGCAACCTGCAGGATCACTACGTCACCGACCTCTACGGCCGCACGGCTGAAGTGCGCCGCTACACCAAGCTCGATGACCTGGTGCTGGACATGGACAGCGGCCGCGTCGATGTCGCCTTCCTGGACCTGCCGGTCGGTCAGGACACCCTGGTCAACGCCAACGACGGCAACTTCGTCAACACCGGCAGCGCCATCAGCGAGCCGAAGAAGTACTTCGGCGACGGCTTCGGCATCGCCATGAAGAAGCGCGACCGCGACCTCAAGAAGGCCATCGATGGTGCCCTGGAAGCGCTCAAGGCCGATGGCACGCTCAAGCGTCTCAACGACAAGTACTTCGTCAGCGCCGCCACTGCGTCCGACAACCACCAGTAAGCCGCTGAACGGGTTATTCGGCGCTTCACGGGAGATTTCCCATGATTGACCTACAAGGCTACGGGCCCAGCCTGCTGGAAGGTGCCTGGGTCACGGTGCAGCTGGCCGTGCTGGCCCAGCTGCTGGCCATCGCGCTGGGGCTATTGACGGCGACGGCCAAGATGTCGCGCTCCACGCCTCTGCGCTGGCTCGCGACGCTCTACACCACCATCATCCGCGGCGTTCCCGACATCGTGCTGATGCTGCTGCTGTTCTTCGGCGGCCAGATCGGCATCAACATGGTCACCGACTGGCTGTACGACAGCTACGACATCGACGTCTTCGTCAATGTCGATGAGTTCACTGCCGGCGTCGTCACCATCGGCTTCATCTTCGGTGCCTACATGGGCGAGACCTTCCGGGGCGCCTTCATGGCGGTGGATGCCGGGCAGATCGAAGCGGGGCGCGCCTATGGCATGAACGACTGGAAGGTCTTCAAGCGTATTCGCTTCCCGCTGATGATGCGCCACGCCCTGCCGGGGCTGGGCAACAACTGGATGGTACTGCTCAAGACCACCGCCCTGGTGTCGGTGATCGGGCTGGTCGACATGGTGCGTGTCGCCAGTGAGGCTGCCAAGGCGACCCACGAGCCCTTCACCTTCCTGTTGCCGGTCGCGGCGGGCTATCTGCTGATCGCCACCGTGTCCGAATGGGGGCTGGCACGTCTCAAGAAGCGCTATAACGCCGGATTCGGGGAGGCCAGCGCATGGAACAACTGAATGATGCAGGCCCCTCAGGCGTCATCGCCCAGCTGGGTCAGATGCTCGAGGATGCGCTGAGCGACAACTACATCTTCACCGCGACCACCCTGTGGCACTACTGGGAAGGGCTGGTCACCACCGTGCAGCTGGTGTGTCTGGCGCTGCTCATCGGCCTGATACTGGCCGTGCCGCTGGCGATCATGCGCGGCTCGCGTCGTCGCTGGGTGAAGATGCCGGTCTATCTCTACACCTACGTCTTCCGCGGAACGCCGCTGCTGATCCAGCTCTATCTGATCTACTACGGCGTGGTGTTCTTCGATGGCTTCGACATCTCGCTGGGCGTGACCAGCGTGCATGTGCCCAGCATCCAGGAGACCTGGCTGTGGGATTACTTCCGTGATCCCTTCGTGCCGGCGCTGCTGGCCTTCGTGCTCAATACCGCGGCCTACACCACCGAGATCTTCCACGGTGCCATCCAGTCGACCCCCAAGGGCGAGATGGAGGCAGCGCGTGCCTACGGCATGTCACGTGGCAAGATGATGCGTCGCATCATTCTGCCCAGTGCCTTCCGACGCGCCCTGCCGGCCTACGGCAATGAAGTCATCTTCATGCTGCATGCCAGTGCCATCTGCAGCGTGGTGACGCTTCTGGACCTCACTGGCGCCGCGCGTGACATCTACGCACGCTTCTACGCGCCCTTCGAGGCCTTCATGTTCGTCGCCGCCATCTACCTGTGTCTGACCTTCACCATCATTGCCATATTCCGGCAACTGGAGAAACGCCTGCTGGCGCACTTGAAACCGTTAAGCTGAACGTCAAAAGCGCCCTTTGTAGGTAATGCCAGTCAGTTAAGCCTATTCTCCATAAGCTGATCATGAGACCTTCCTGTGCCAGGTACACTTATTATGGGAAGGTCTCATGCATTTCAGCGACGCCATTGATGCCATTGCCAAGGCGGCA
>NZ_JADPPY010000021.1:0-57305 GCF_018340035.1 Cobetia sp. MC34 | reverse complement strand
GGTGCCGCCTTGGCAATGGCATCAATGGCGTCGCTGAAATGCATGAGACCTTCCCATAATAAGTGTACCTGGCACAGGAAGGTCTCATGATCAGCTTATGGAGAATAGGCTTAACTGACTGGCATTAGCCAATCGGCGGGTTTTTTTGTGTCTGTCATTTGCCCTGTGGCGGGCATGACTGTTGGGCCTACGGCCGGGTCTAGACCTGGGGCTACTGCTGGGTTTGCTGCTATAGCTCAGGCCAGCTGACCGCTGACTGCTGCTCGCCCAGCCAGTCCTTGAGGGCGGTGCGCATGTCGGCGGTCGGGATAGCGCGCCCGTTCAGCGCATGCACCACCTTGGGCAGACTCGGCGCCTCACCGGCATCCGCCGGCCAGGCCTGCTTGAGCGTGAAGGCGAGCTTCATCGGCTCTTCGCCGTGCAGGCTCTGCTGCATACGGGCGTGCTCAACGGCCAGTGACTCTAGCTCGGCCTCAAGGCTCGCATCTTCGATATCGGCGCGGCTGACCAGCAGCATGCGCGGCAGGTCGAGCATGTCGGCGCGCGGCAGCCAGTCCTTGGACAGCGGATGCAGCGCCACCAGACGCGTCGCGTCATCGCCGTTGAGGAAGGCGGCGTGCATCTTGCGGCTGTTGATCAGTGCCTGAGGCGCATCCCCGACATATTCATCGCCTTCGAGCTCTTCCAGCGAGCGTGGGCTGACCAGCTGCATGCTGGAGCCGACCTTGACCTCGACCCACTGCTTCAGCGCCAGATGCGAGCGTGCATCGTCATCGCGCATCACCACTCGCACCGCACGCGTGGTGTCATTGAGGAAGCGGATCAGTAGCTCTTGGGGCTCGAACAATTCGGTGTAGCGGATCAGCTCGTCACGCGCGACCAGGCTGACATCGTCGAGATCCGCGCCGTCCAGCACTCGCAGGGACATGCCGCTATCGGCCAGTGCCTTGAGCATCTGCGGTGTCAGGTAGGCGGCGTCGAGGCTGCCATCGCTCAGCCCTTGCTCCACGGCCTCGTGGCTTGAGAACTGCTTGAGCATCAGCGGGCTGCTCAGTTGGTCGTCGAGGGTGCTCTCGGCCTCGAGCATCACGGCGGGACTGACGCTGACGCCGCCATCGGCAGGCATGCCGATCTCCAGCGCGCTGGCGTGCTGGGCAAGGGTCAGGCTGGCAGTGGTGAGCGACAGGGTGGCGAACATGCGCGCCAGACGCGGGCGAGATATCGGTAGCGATATTGTAAGACAGGACAGCGCAGGGGAAAGCAGGGACATCTGGCACTCCGGCAACGGTAACAGGGTGATGGCGTACGGCAGCAATGACAGCGCCCGCGCGTGGGCGCCAATGGTAGCCCTTTGGCCTGTGGGTGTCAGGCACGGCGCGGCGTCATGTCTCACCTCGCTGCCAGGCACGCCGTCCTGTGGGGTGGCCGAGGGGATGATCGCGATCACGACCGTGAGGAAGACCGTGGAGATGATCGTAAGGTTGACTGCGGGCATGAAAAAGCCCCGTCTCCGAGAGGAGAAGGGGCTTTTGACGACTGTCAGCGCAGGTGGCTCAGACCACTTCAGCGCACGGCTGAGCACATGCGGCAGCTCACGGCTCAGCACATATGGAAGCTCACGGCTGTGAGCGTGCCACCGGTGCTTCGCCGGTCGCGGCAGCCGGCCCCGGCGTAGCCACCACACCATCGCGGCGCGCGAAGTGATCGACCCACAGCGCGATCACGCCATCGCCGGTGACGTTGGTGGCGGTGCCGAAGCTGTCCTGGGCCAGATATAGCGCGATCATCAGGCCGAGTTCCGCCTCGCCAAAGCCGAGCATGCTGCCCAGCACGCCAAGTGCCGCCATCACCGCACCACCCGGCGCCCCGGGCGCAGCGATCATGGTCAGGCCCAGCATGATCAAGAACGGAATCACTTCGCCGAGGCTTGCCAGCGCCAGATTTGGGCTCATCATCATCACGGCAGTAGCACAGGTGACGATGGTGATGGTGGAACCTGACAGGTGGATGGTGGCGCACAGCGGCACGCTGAAGTTGGCCACTTCATCGCTGACGCCGTTGGCCTTGGTCTGACGCAGGCTGACCGGAATGGTCGCCGCCGACGACATGGTGCCCAGCGCCGTCAGGTAGGCCGGCAGCATGTTGCGCAACAGGCCCAGCGGGGAACGACGCTGGATCAGACCGGTGATCAGGTAGGCCGTGCTGAGCCAGATCCAGTGCATCACGATCGCCAGCACCAGCACCTTCCAGAAGGTATCCAGTGTCGACAGCGCCTTGCCCTCGTAGGCCATCTCGGCAAAGGTGCCGGCGATGAACAGTGGCAGCAGCGGGATGATGACGCGATTGAGGAACACCTCGACCACTTCACGCGATTCGAAGACGGCGCTTTTCAGGGTCGGCAGTTCGCGGCGGCTGATGACCACGCCGAAGACGAAGGCCAGCACCAATGCCGTCATCACCGGCAGTGCCGCGGGGATTTCGAGATCGAGAAAGGGAGTCAGGGCATCGCGGCCTTCAGTGACCGGCGCCATGCCGGACAGCATGCCGGGCAGCAGGTTGCTGGCCACCAGGAAGGCGAAGATGCCGGCCAGAATCGTCGACCCGTAGGCCATGCCGACGGTGCGACCCAGCATGGCGCCGGAATTCTTCGGCAGCGACGCGATGCCGCTCATGACGTAGAACAGGATGATCAACGGGATGGTGAAGTTGATCAGCTGGCCGATGATGACCTTGGCGGTCAGCGCGGCACGTACGAGGGCATCCGGGGCCATCAGGCCGATCAGCAGGCCGGCAATGATGCCGAGGATAAGTTTGACGATGAGCTTCATGTGGATCTCGAGGGTTTGACGGGTTCTTGCCCCGATAACGGGTCGTGAATCGCGTACCACCTCGGCGACGCACCGAAATGGCGCGCAGAGTTTACCTGAATTGCGCCACCATTTCAGGCGCCTGGCCAGCTGCCGTGGCATGGGGTGTGAATGCCCATGACTCGACGTGCTGACCAGACGCCATCTCAGGCTCTCAGCCGTTCATCGCTTCGTTTTTATAACTTTCGCGTTTTCTCTCTTTCGCGCCTCGCTTGCGCTCTCGTCTCACTGTCCTGGTCTCACTGTGTTGAAGAGGCCGAGCGACGCTGCTTTACACCATGATGCACCAGTGCCACCGCTGCCAGTACCAGCCCGAACAGCGACATGCCCTGCCAGCCATGCACGCTCATCATCTTGACGCCGATGGCGGAACCGGCTGCCGCACCGAGGTAGTAGCACAGCATGTAGACGGCGTTCATGCGGCTCTGGGCCTTGGGGTCGATCGAGAATACGCGCACCTGGTTGGGGATCTGAGCCGCGAAGACGCTCAGGTCCAGCAGGATGATGCCGACGATCAGCCCTGCCAGGCTGTTTCCCCAGAGGCCGAGCACCGCGAAGGACGCCAGCACCATCACCAGGGCGAAGCTGATCAGGTGCCCTGCGCCGACACGATTGACCAGACGGCCCGCCGCCTTGGCCCCGAAGATGCCGGCCAGCCCGATGATACCGAACAGCCCTGCCTGCTGGACGCTGTAGTCAAACGGCGCATCGGTGACGTGAATGGCCAGCGTCGCCCACATGGCATTGAAGGCCGCGAACCACAGTGCGCCGGTCAGTGCGGATTCCCGCAGCAGGGCATGTTGCTTGAACAGCGTGCCCATCGAGAGGATCAGTCTGGGGTAGGCCATCTGCACGGCAGGCGCGCGACTGGGCAGGTGACGATGCAGCAGCACACCGATGATGACGGCGAGGATGGCCGCGACCAGGAAGACGCTGCGCCAGCCCCAGTATTCGCCGATGCTGCCGCTCAGAGTGCGTGACAGCAGTATGCCGATGGTCAACCCCGTCATCAGGGTGGCGATGTTCTTGCCGCGCGCCTCGGGGGTGGACAGCGAGGCGGTCAGCGGAATCAGCTGCTGGGTGATGTTGGCGCCCAGCCCGGCCACGAAGCTTGCCAGCAACAGCGGCCAGAAGCTGGGGGCCAGGAAGATGCCCAGTGAGGCCAGTGCCAGGGTGATGGACAGATTGCGGATAAGCTGGCGCCTGTCCATGGTGTCGCCCAGCGGCGAGATCAGCAGGATGGCGGCGGCGTAGCCGAATTGGGTCGCGGAGGGAATCAGGCCGATCATGCCCTGGCTCACGCCCAGTGAGCGGGCCATCTCTGCCAGCAGCGGCTGGTTGTAGTACAGATTGGCGGCAGTTGCAGCGACCGCGATCGCCATCAGCAACAGCAGACCACGGCCAATGGCGGGCGTGCTGTCGGTGTCCGATGTCGATGTCGGCGAGGCTGTGCCTGACTGGACAGTATCTGATCGGGCTGTGTCCGATCGGGAAGTGCTGGAAGGGGGAGTGCCTGTCACCTGGGTGTCCTCATGTGCGTGCTGCCAGCCGTGGCAGCACGCACATGAGGGGCAGGGTAGGCAGTGTTCACCTATAAGAGAAATGTTGGTGTTTGATATGTTTGATGCTCAACCGGTATAGATCTGTGATCTATCCTGGAGGCGCTCAATACTTACTGTGCTCAAACGTGGCTGCGCTCAAGCCTGGCCCTGAAGGCGCTGGTCTGGCCGCGCGACACTGTCGCGTTCCACCAACCTCGGGGCCAGTTGGGTCTGGCCCGGAAAGGGGGTGCCTTCCAGGCGCGCGATCAGCTGATCGACGGCCGTGGTGCCCAGCGCGTAGATCGGCTGGCGGATGGTGGTCAGGGCGGGTGAGAGATAGGCACTGATCTCGATATCGTCGTAGCCGATGATCGAGAGCTGCGTGGGTACCTCAAGGCCCAGGTCCCGAGCGGCGCGCAGACAGCCCAGTGCCAGCAGATCATTGAAGGCAAAGATGGCATCGGGTCTGTCGGCCGGATCGGCCAGCAGCAGATGGGCCGCGCGATGACCGTCGGCCAGCATCAGCTGGGTCTCGATCTGCCAGTCCTCGGCAAGCCCCAGGCCGGCGGCGTGCAGAGCGTCCAGTGCTCCGCTCAGGCGCTCGCGGGAACGGGCATGATCGCGAGGCCCGGTCAGCAGGGCGATGCGTTCGATCCCCTGCGCCAGCAGGTGTTCGATGGCGAGCCTGCCCCCCAGGCGTGAATCATCATTGACCACCGTCATGTCCCAGCCAGGCTGGGGCTCGGCGTCCATCATCACCGTGGGCAGTGGCAGGGCGCTGAGCGCCTCGAGAAAGCCGGCACCGTTCTCGGCGGTCATCACCACCAGTCCATCGATGCGTCGGTCCCGTAGTGTCTCGAGATAGCAGAGCTGCTTGGCATCGATATCGTCGCTGTTGCACAGAATCAAGCTGTAGCCTGCCTGGTAGCAGCGGTCCTCGACGCCGCGGATCACCTCGGCGAAGAAGGGGTTGTGCGCATTGGTGACGATCATCCCGAGGGTGTGGCTACGGTTGGATTTCAGCGCGCGGGCGACGCTGTCCGGTCGATAGCCGAGTGCGGCGATCGATTCGCGTACTCGGGCCTCGGTCGCACTGGCCACCGGGCGGGTGGCATTCACGACATGCGACACCGTGGTCACGGAAACTCCGGCGTGTGCCGCCACATCCTTGAGTCGAATCACATCTCTGTCCCTGGTGGTGAAAGTCGAGTGGGCGTCACTGTCCCTGCGAGGCGAGAAAGGCACGCCATTGAAGGAAAGACGGAAAAACGCCGGCCACTGGCCGGCGTCCTGTCTTGCGATGAAGAGGGTGCGAGCCTGCGGTCGCTTATTCGGTGATCAGCTTGAGCGGCACGGAAATGGTCTTCTCGATGTCTTCGTCCTTGAGCAGCTTGTCGGCGGTATCGACGCCGAGGCTACCGATCAGTGCGGGTTGCTGGGCGACGGTGGCGTCCATCTTGCCGGTCTGCACGGCCTTGATGCCTTCATCGGTACCATCGAAGCCGACCAGCAGAATGTCCTTGCCGGCGGCCTGCAGGGCACGCTGTGCGCCGAGCGCCATTTCATCGTTCTGGGCAAAGACGGCATTCACGCCCGGATGCGCCTGAAGCAGGTTCTCCATCACGTTCAGCCCTTGGGTGCGGTTGAAGTTGGCCGGCTGGGTGGCCACCAGGCTGAGGCCTGACTGGCCGTCGATGGCCTTCATGAAGCCTTCACCGCGATCGCGCGTGGCCGAGGCGCCGGCGACACCTTCCAGCTGCACGATCTCACCCTTGCCTGCGAGTTTCTCGGCGATGAAATTGCCCGCCAGTTCACCCCCGGCGACGTTGTCGGAGGCGACGTGCGCCGCGACCCGACCGCCGTTGGCGCTGCGATCCAGTGTCACCACCGGCACATCACGGCCATTGGCGGTGCGCACGCTTGAGACCACGGCATCGGAATCGGTCGGGTTGATCAGCAGAAGATCGACGCCGCGGGACAGGGCGTCCTCGACGTTGGACAGCTCACGCGCGGCGTCATCACCGGAATCCAGCACGATCAGCTCGTGGCCCAGTTCCTCGGCCTTGTCCTTGGCGCCCTGCTGGAGGCTGACGAAGAATGGGTTGTTCAGCGTCGAGACCACCAGCGCGATCTTGTCGGCCATGGCGGATTGCACCGGCATCAAGCTCAGGCCTGCGGCAGTGATGGCGGTGGTCAGCGTGGAGGTGAGCAGTTTTCCGTTCTTCTTCATGGCGATGGTCCTTTCGTTGTTGTCGGCGACCCGCTGTAGGGCCCCCATGGTTGGCGCACGGGGGCGAGGGTCTTCGATACTGCCGGGAATGAAATCGTGCTGTGTTTTACGGGCTTACTGTTGTTTGCTGCCTGGTACTCGCAGGCTATTTCTGCGCGCGGCTGTCGATCAGTACCGCGAGCAGTATGACGGCGCCCTTGGCGATCATCTGGTAGTAGCTGGAGACGCCCATGATGTTCAGCGCATTGTTGAGTACGCCGATCACCAGCGCACCGATCAAGGTGCCGAAGATGCGCCCACGGCCACCCATCAGGCTAGTGCCGCCGATGACGACTGCCGCGATGGCGTCCAGCTCGTAACCGGTGCCGGCATTCGGTTGTGCCGAGCCCAGGCGCGCGGCGAGGATGGCACCGGCTAGTGCCGCGAAGGCACCCGCGATGGCATAGACGCTGATCTTGATGCGATTGACGTTGATGCCGGACAGACGCGCGACCTTCTCACCACCGCCGACCGCATAGACGTGACGCCCGAAGCGGGTGTGATGCAGCACGCCCCAGCACAGCACGTAGACGAAGAACATCATGTAGATCGGGATCGGCACGCCGAGCCAGTAACCGCCGCCCAGATTCCAGAAGCTGTCGGCGGCTTCGCTGACGCCGATGGAGACCGGACGGCCATCGGTGTAGACGAGCGTAGCACCGCGCAACACCGTCATTGCCACCAGCGTGACGATGAAGGCCTGGATGCGACCGAAGGCGACGAACAGACCGGAAATGGCGCCCAGGCCGGCACCGGCGATGATGGTGCCCGGCACGCTCAGCCAGGGGGAAAGGCCGGCGGCGGTCATCGAGGCCGCAAAGGCGCCGGTCAGCGCCAGTACCGCGCCAACGGACAGATCGATGCCCGCGGTGAGGATGACGAAGGTCACGCCCATGGCGATGATGGCATTGATGCTGGTCTGGCGGAGCACGTTGAGCAGGTTGTCGGACGACAGGAAGTTGTCGGACAGGCCGGCGCTTACGGCGATCAGCAGAGCCAGCGCGATTAGCGCCTTGTTGTCGACCAGCAGGCGCATGACGTCGAGGCGGCGGCCGCTGGCGGCAGAGGAAGAAGGAGTAGACATCAGTTCGGCATCTCGTGGCGGGAATCGGGGGGAGAAGACGGGCGTGCGGTAGAGCGTGATGCAGCGTTTGTCGATGAAGTGCTGGTTTTCGAAGTGCTGTCGCCGCTGAGCGGGCTCTCGAGGCCCGAGGCCGCGGTCATGATCGCTTCCTGAGTCGCGTTCTCACGGCTGAACTCGCCGGAGATGCGCCCATCGGCGACCACCAGAATGCGATCGGCCAGGCCGAGCAGTTCAGGCATTTCGGAGGAGATCAGCAGCACGCACTTGCCCTGGCGCTTTAGCTCATTGATCAGCAGGTAGATCTCGCGCTTGGCGCCGACATCCACGCCACGGGTCGGTTCATCGAGAATCACCAGCTCCGGCGCCGGCATCAGTGCCTTGGCCAGCGACACCTTCTGCTGGTTGCCGCCGGACAGCGTATCGACCGGCTGATCGGTATTGCTGACCTTGATCTGCATGCTTTTGACGAAGCTTTCGACGGCGGCGGCTTCCTCGCCATGACGAATGCGCCCGAACGCGCCACAGAAACTCGGCAGGGCGCTCAATGACATGTTGCTGGCCACCGAATGGGCCAGAATCAGGCCCGCCTGCTTGCGGTCTTCCGGCACGTACACCAGGCCCGAGGCCAATGCCTCGGCCGGCGAGGCGAAACGCATCGGCTGACCATGCAGCTGCACGCTGCCGGCGCTGATACGGGTATCGCCGCACAGGGCGCGGGCCAGTTCGGTGCGCCCGGCGCCCATCAGGCCGCCAAAGCCGAGCACTTCTCCGCGGCGGGCAGAGAAGCTGATGCCCTTGACGCCCGGCGCCTCGAGGTCCTTCACCTCGAGCATCACCTCGCCATCAGGGCTGGCGGGCGTGTAAGGGTAGCGTTCTGCCAGCTCGCGACCGACCATCAGGCGAATCAGGCCGTCCTCATCCAGCTCCGCCGTCGGCCCTTGGTGGATCATCTGGCCATCGCGCAGCACGGCGACTTCATCGCACATGCTGAAGATCTCGTTCAGGCGGTGGGTGATCAGGACCAGCGAGCGGCCTTCGGCGCGCAGCTCCGCCACGACCTCGGCGAGAATCTCGGTCTCGATGTCGGTCAGCGCATCGGTGGGCTCGTCCATGATGATGATCTCGGCGTCCAGCGACAGCGCACGCGCGATCTCGACCATCTGCTGCTGACCGATGCTCAGTTCGCTGACGGCGGTGCGGGAATCCAGCGATTGGCGCAGGCGGTCGAGCAGCTGGCGGGCATCGCGGTGAAGACGCTTCCAGTCGACGGTGCCCAGCGCGGTACGTGGCTCACGGCCGAGGAAGATGTTCTCGCCGGCGGACAGGCCCGGCACCAGATTGAGTTCCTGGTGGATGATGGCGATGCGGCTGTCCATCGCCTGACGTGGAGTGGTGAAGACCACTTCCTCGTCACGCAGCCACAGCGTGCCGGCGTCATAGCGATAGACGCCGGAGAGAATCTTCATCAGCGTCGATTTGCCCGCGCCATTCTCACCGGCCAGCGCATGTACGCGCCCCGCGCGCAGGGTCAGATCGACACCTTTGAGCACGCTGACCCCTGAGAAGCCCTTGTCGATGCCCTTGAGTGCCATCAGCACTCTCGGTTGTGCATGGCTCTGCATCAGAAAGGCACCCCACAGTGCAGGATCACGTTGGCGTATGGTGTGCACTCGCCCGTGCGCACGATGACGCTCGCCTCGGGTAGCGCCGCCTTGAAGGCTTCATGACCGAGTTGCTGGCGAGTGATCGGCGTGAGTGACAGACGATCCAGTGTATCCAGACGTTCGACGATGGCGTCATGGAAGGAGGGGCTCTTGACCGGCAGTTCCTCGGCCAGGGTCGTGGCCTCGATGCACAGCTCGGCCAGCAGGGCGTCCAGTACTGGCAGCATGGCGGGCAGGCCGGGAACTACCGCGAGGTCGACACAGGGCACGCCCTCGGGAATCGGCAGGCCTGCGTCGGCGATCACCACGGTGTGGGTATGGCCGAGACGGGCGAGGTGGCCACTGAGAGGTCCGTTCAAGATGCCGTGTCGTTTCACGTCGCAGTCCTTGGGTAAAGCAGGAATGAGTCGATCCAGTATCTGAATCCGCTGGTTCACAATGGCGCCAATTATGAACCGCAAACGTTTGCGGTGCGGTAAGCGATACGTCGTAGGTGCTGTAGGGTGACTACCTTTCTGTAGTCTGAGGTCTAGTGCGGGGTGTGCAATGGTAATTATTTATTAGGGTCTAGCCGCTGAGAATGAGACAAACACTGGGTAAGTGGCTTGGAAATCGTCGTCGCTGAGTCTCTATCGTTTTGAGCCTTCTTGGTTCCCCCGAACGTTATCCTCTCCTTGTTCCGCCCGCCGCTATTTCGCCCGCTCCAACCAAGAACACCGCCCTGAGAGGCGGTGTTCTTGGTTATCTCTTTTTTATCTCGTCAATTTCGGCATGCCGTCAGACGTGATCAGTAGCTCTCGCGCTCCGGCTCCGACCTGACGCGGCGCTCCTCTTCGCTGAGGTGCTGGGCCTGCTCATCGATGTGGCCATCCAGATGCCAGTCGTCTTCCATACCGGTGACGCGGTCGTTCATCACGCCTTCCTCATTGTCGACCTGCTGCACGACGCCTCCTTCTGCTTCGGGGGCCGCTTCCTGTTGCTGGGTAGCGAGCTCTTCCTCGCTCAACTCCGGCTCAGGTTCGGCATCGAAGTCGAATTCCAGCTGACCGGTTTCCGGCTCGGTGATGGCTTCCTCGACCCAGGCGGCGCTCAGCGGACTGGTGGTGGAGGGCGCCACCACATAGTGGCCGGGGTGATCGCCTTCCTCGGCCTCAAGCTCCTGACGCGGCTTGCTGGTGACACTGGCGGCGAGGATCACGATCAGCACGTGAATGGCAGTCAAGGTATAGAGGAAGCCGACGGCTCCGAAGCGCTCCATCAGTAGCCCCGCGGTGAGCGGGCCAAGAATGGCGCCGGCACCATGCATCAGCACCAGCGTGCCGCTGGCGGAGATGATCTGGGCCGTCGTCAGCAGATTGTTGGCTGCAGCCAGGAACAGCGAGTACTGAGTCAGAATCAGCCCGCCGAGGCCTGCACCCAGCAGCGCCATGGTCATCATGCTACCGCCACTGAACGGCACGCCACCGATGGACAGCGCGATCGCCCCGAGACTGCAGCCCAAAATCACCTTCTTGGCCGACAGCTTGTCGGAAAGCTTGCCCAGCGGCCATTGCAGCAGGGCGGCCCCCAGAATGAAGGCGCCCATGAACCAGGAGACCTCCTGCACCGGCAAGCCGGCGCGGTCGGCGTACACTGCGCCCATGCCGAAGACGGTGCCGTTGGCGATACCGGTGGCAAAGCCGCCCAGGGTGCCCAGCGGTGCCAGGCGCAGCAGACGTACCAGCCCCATGGCCTCCGGCTGGGCGCCTTCCGGTTGCGGTGAGGCGGACAGCAGCATCGGCACCAGCGCCAGCGACATGATCACCGACACCAGGATGAACAGCAGATAGGTATCCGGGTTGGCGACGTTGAGCAGCAACTGGCCGCCGCCCATGCCCAGATAGGTGATCACCATGTAGATGGCCAGCAGACGGCCACGCATCTGGTTGGTCGCCTGGCTGTTGAGCCAGCTCTCCGCCACCACGTAGAGGCCGGCGAAGGCGAATCCGGTGATGAAGCGCATCGCGATCCACACCTCGGGCACCACATAGAGCGCATGGATCAGGATGCACACAGAGGTGATGGAGGCCAGCGCCGCGAAGGTGCGCACATGGCCGACCCGGCGCAGCTTGCGTGGTGCAAGCGTCGAGCCGAGCAGGAAGCCGGCGAAGTACGCAGACATGATGATGCCCGTCATGGTGTTGCTGAAGCCTTCCGAGGAGGCGCGAATCCCCAACAGACTGCCCTGCAGCCCGTTGGCCAGCATCAGCATTCCCATTCCCAGCAGCAGCGACCACAGAACGACCGCTGCGCCGAGACTGCTGGTCGGCTGCAGTCGTTTGCGCGTGGTGTCGAGAGGCTCGGTCTCGAAGGTGGGAGTGGGTACGGCTTCCTGCTGGGGGTGCGGCATGGAAGGGGCCTCATCGGTCGGGGTCGGGACCGTGGGAGCGGTGCCGACGAGATGTCAGGTACGACACTTGCGTGCGTGATGTTGGTCAGTCGTGGTTGATCCTTGCGGGAACGGCGCTCAGTCTACCGACCGAATCCGGAGTCTGCGACCCGTGGCGCGCCATTGCGTGGATGAAAGGCGACATATCGTGAAATTTGTCTCAAGGATGTAATAGGGTGGATGAATATACAGTCCCTCATGAAATCATGACCCGACACGAGTCGTGACACGCTGGCGATGTAAAAGGCACGGCATCATGCAAAGGGGAATATCGTCAAACTCCCTGCTGGCGGGGTCTGCGCGAGGGTTGGCCCTCTTGCATCGCTGGATAGACTCCTTGGCGACACACGCTGATGACACCACATGGTCGAGCGTTTTGTACGCAAGAGGTCTCGGAAAATCCGTGGGGTGGATAGATATACAGTAATCGGTAATGCAGCGAGTCAGCATGTGAGCGTCGAAAAAGCACCGATCTGTCGCATGGTCGAATGGTCAGCGACCAAAGTAGATGCGAATCTGCCTCTGGACACACTCAACAACATCATAATCAAGAGGTTATTCATGACCCTGACCGCTGTACACGCCAACGCTGGCCCCGCCCCTCGTCATCTGCGTCACTGCACTTCGGATCATTCTCCAGCCCTTTCTCAAAGCCAGACCGCGCGCCCGCGTGTCACTGCCACGAGTCGCTCCGCCTTGATGGCTGGCGTGCTTGGCCTGGCTTTGCTGTCACCGCTGATGGCGAGTGATGCCGAGGCGCGCGAGCTGTCCGTCTCCACCGTGCTGTCGGATGCCTTCCCGTGGGGCCAGGCGGCCGAGAAGTGGGCGGAACTGGTAGAGGAGCGCTCCGGTGGCGACCTCACCCTGCGCGTTTATCCGAATGCTCAGCTGGTGGCGGGGGACCAGACCAAGGAGTTCTCGGCCATGCGTCAGGGGCTGATCGATCTCGCGGTGGGCTCGACCATCAACTGGTCGCCCCAGGTGCCGGAGCTCAACCTGTTCTCGCTGCCGTTCCTGATGCCGGACCACGCCGCCATCGATGCCCTGACCCAGGGCGAGTCGGGCAAGCAGGTCTTCGCCGCCATCGAGTCCAAGGGCATCAAGCCGCTGGCGTGGGGCGAGAACGGCTTCCGTGAGGTGTCCAATTCGTCGAAATCGATCACCTCGCCGGACGACTTGAAGGGCCTGAAGATTCGTGTGGTGGGCTCGCCGCTGTTCCAGGACACCTTCACGGCGCTGGGTGCCAACCCGACCCAGATGAGCTGGGCGGATGCCAAGCCGGCACTGACCACCGGCGCGGTGGATGGCCAGGAGAACCCGCTGTCGGTGTTCGATGTCGCGCGCATCGATCAGGTCGGTCAGAGTCACTTGACGCTCTGGCACTACATGGCGGACCCGCTGATCTTCGCCGCCAACCAGCGCGTGTGGAAGTCGCTCAGTGAACAGGAGCGCACGCTGCTGACCGAGACCGCCAGGGAAGCGGGTGCCTGGGAGATCGCCATGAGTCGTGAAGGTAATGCCCAGCGGCTGGCGGACATCGAGGCGCGCGGCGTGAATGTCGTCAAGCTGGATGAGGATGCGATGCAGGCCTTCCGGGATGCTACCCAGTCGGTCTACGAAAGCTGGACACCGAAGATCGGTGAGGCGCTGGTCGAGACGGCACGTGCCGAGGTCGAGGCCTCGCGCTGAGCCTGGCCATGATCGCCGCTGCTCACAGAGCAGATGACATCGGGAATAATGCGGTCTATGCGCGTTATTGAGTGAAGAACCACGCCGGGGCCTGACAGCCTCGGCGTTCGTGTGGATCGCGTGTCATGTCGCAAAAGTCGCAACAATCCTCTCAACAAGCATCACCTCAAACGTCGCAACGAGCTCTGCAAGACGGCGCCAATGGAGCGCCTGCCCCCACGGACAGGCCACCGCCACGCGTGCGGCCGGAGTCCTGGCTGGCGGCGTTGGCGCTGGGACTGATCGGTATCATCAGTCTGGCCAATGTGGTGGTGCGTTATGCCACCGATGCCTCCTTTGCCTTTACCGAGGAATTCTCGGTCTTCCTGCTGGTGTTGTTGACTCTGGCGGGCGCCTCGGTGGCGATTCGCCGTCAGGCGCATATTCGTATCGCATTGCTGGAAGACGTGCTGCCGTTGCCGCTCTGGCGACTGGTCGTGATCGTGCAGACCCTGGCGGTGCTGGTCGTGCTGGGGCTGGTGGTGTGGTTCGGGGGGACCTTCGCGCTGGAGGAGTATCAGTGGGACTCGCTGTCACCGGGGCTGGGTCTGCCCAACTGGTGGTACGTGATCTGGCTGCCGATATTGGCGCTGGCGATGGCCTGGCGTCAGTTGCAGCAGTGTGTCGAGTGTCTTTCGCAGGGGCCCGGTCAGAATGCGTCGTCAGAGCACAAGGAGTCAGATCATGAGTCCTGATCTCTGGTTGCTCGCCAGTTTTGCCGCCTTGTTGATACTCGGCGTGCCGGTGGCCTTCGCGCTGGGGCTCTCGGGTGCGGTGGGTATCGTCGCGGGGCTGCCGGTCAGCATGCTGGCCACCCTCGGGACCAATACCTACAACAGCATCGCCAAGTATCCGCTGATCGCCATTCCGCTGTTCATCCTGACGGGGTTGGTGTTCGAGCGTGCCGGTGTGGCGGCGCGGCTGGTGCGCTTTGCCCAGGCGCTGATCGGCCCGCGTCACGGGGGGCTCGCACTGGTGGCGGTGCTGGTATGTCTGATCATGGGCGGCATGAGTGGCTCCGGCCCGGCGGATGCGGCCGCGGTGGCGATGGTGATGATCCCCAGCATGACTCGGGCGGGCTACCCCAGGGCGTTCTCGGCGACGCTGATTGCGGCCTCGGCCTCCACGGCGATCCTGATCCCGCCGTCCATCGCGCTGATCCTCTATTCCATCGTGGTGCCCGGGGTGGATCTACGTGCGCTGTTTGCCGCGGGCCTGATTCCGGGCTTGCTGGTGGGCGTGGCCTTGCTGCTGCCGGCCTGGTTCCTCTCGCGACGCTATCGCTGGGAAGACCCGACTCAGGTCGAGCGTATCGCGCTGGGTCCGGCGTTCCGCGCAGCGATCCCGGCGCTGCTCGCGCCGGTGATCATCCTCGGCGGACTGCGCTCAGGCCTCTTCACGCCCACGGAAGCGGCGGTAGTGGCCGCCGCTTATGGGCTGTGTGTCGGCCTCTTCATCACCCTCGAACTCAAGCTCTCCCAGGTGTGGGAACTGCTCAGAGAGGCGGCCGTCATCTCCGGTGTGGTGATGCTGATCATCGCGCTGGCGGGCATATTCGCCTGGGCGGGCACCATGCTGGGTACCTTCCGGCATCTGGCCGAATGGCTGATCACGCTGTCGGATAGCGGAACGACGCTGCTGATTCTGGTGATGGTGGCAGTGCTGATCGCCGGGATGCTGCTGGATGCGGTCTCCATCTACCTGATCCTGATGCCGGTGCTGATTCCGGTGATGCAGCACTTCGGCTGGCATCCGGTGTGGTTCGGTATCCTGCTGGCGATGAATATCGCGATCGGGCAGTTCACCCCGCCAGTGGCGGTCAATCTGATGGTGACTAGCAGCGTGGCCGGGGTACGGCTGGAGAAGACGGTGGGTTGGGCGATGGTCTTCGTGGTGGCGATGCTGGCAGCGCTGGCGGTGGTGATGTTGTTCCCTGAGCTCGCCCTGTGGCTGCCACGCGTGCTCGGCTACGCGGTGTAGTAATCCTCAGAAAGCAGGAAGTGGAAAAAACAAGACGGCTTGCCTTCTGGGTAAGCCGTCTTGCGTTTCGGGGCACCTTGTACTCTGCTACTACCTGAATACTTGGCGTCCAGGCTGGTTGTTCCAATTAGCGCTCAGCCAAATGGAGAGCGGATTCTGGTCGCCCGCTGTGCGAGGAATGGGGTGATTCTTCTGACGCAACGGTGCGCGACGACAAAAAATGTTAGCCTGCATATATTCTCAGCGACGACGCTGCCCTCAAGATCCGCAGGGTGGAACAGTCCACTCGCGGACCTTGAATGCGCACGAGGCTGCCACCATCGTTGAACGCTGATTGTACGCATGTCAGTCGGGATTCTGTCAGGTGGGACCAAGCTCTCGCATGACGCAAGCCAGATCTCGCATAACACAGGATTAGGACATCTCGATGAAGGAAATCGCTGCAGGCAATGATGTTGCGCCTGGCTTCAATGCGCTGCATGAAATGGTGGTCGGGGAATTCCTGATCAGCCCGATGCTGGTCTATGCGCTGGTCGCCTTGCTGGCGGCGGGTATAATTCGCACGCTGCTGCATCGTCTATTGGCCAATCACGAGCTCTGGTTCGAGGCCTGGTTCGATATTTCGCTGTTTGTCATCTGTCTGGCGGCGGTGGTCGCCCTCGTGACGTGACGTGCGTCATTCCTTCAGCGTTACGCCATTCGTGATCCCGATCTTTCCGCGCCCCGTTTCGTGGCACCCATTTTCCCCAGCCCCTCTATTCTCCAAGGAAACCGCATGCGCAACCTGCGACACAAAGCCGTCAAATGGATCATCACTCTCTGTCTGGTGGCGGCTGCAGCCTGGTGTGCGGTGTGGCTGTGGAATACCTACATGTACAGTCCCTGGACGCGCGACGCCCGGGTGCGCGCCGAGGTGATCACGTTGAGCCCGGATGTCTCCGGCTGGGTGCGTGAGCTGAACGTGGCGGATACCACGCGCGTCAAGGAAGGGGACGTCATCCTTCAGGTCGACCGTGCGCGTTATGAGGCCGCGCTCGCCAAGGCCAAGGCCAGTCTCGCCAGTGCCAGGGCGACCCTGAGCCTCAAGGAGCATGAAGCCAATCGTCGTGGTCGCTTGACCAATCGTGCCATTAGTGAGGAAGAGCGCGACAGTGCGCGTCTTGAAGCCGAAGTCGCCCGCGCCGACGTGCAACAGGCCGAAGCCGCGGTGCAATCCGCGCAGCTGGATCTCGATCGTACGCGTCTTGTGGCACCCGCCGACGGTAGCATTCTCAACATGCACCTCAGTCAGGGCAATTACGTCACGGCAGGCACGGCGGTGATGGCGCTGATCAAGGAAGACTCCTTCTACCTGAGCGCCTACTTCCAGGAGACCAAGCTGCAGCATGTGCGTCCGGGCGATCCGGTCCAGATCACGCTGATGAGCGGCAATGAAGACTTCAAGGGGCGGGTCGTGGGGATCGGTCAGGGCATCGCCGATGACAATACCGCGACCAATGCCCAGCAGCTGCCTCAGGTCAGCGCCACCTTCAGTTGGGTGCGTCTGGCGCAGCGCATTCCGGTACGGGTGGAATTCGATGATATTGAGGCGGTACGTGCCTCAGGTGTCAATCTTGCCGCCGGCATGACGGCGAGTGTCCGGCTGATCACTGCTGAGGATGGCAAGGATGAGACCAGTCATGCCAAGGCGGAACCTGACGAGACAGATCAGGCCGTCCAAGACGCAGACGGGAAGCACTGATCCATGTCTCCCGCTCTGGCCGCCTTCCTCAGGCCTTCGCCGTTCGCCCTGAAGTTCGCCACCAAGGGTGTGCTGGCAATGGCGCTGGCCCTCTACGCCGCCTTCTTCTTCGACCTCGATCGACCCTATTGGGCGCTGATCTCGGCGGCGTTTCTGCAGACACGTCCGATGTCGGGCATGGTGGTCGAGAAGGGCATCTGTCAGGTCACGGGTACCTTCGTCGGTACCTGTGTGGCCGTGGTGATCATGGGCTGCTTTGCCCAGGTGCCCGAACTGGCGCTGGGCTCGGTCACGCTGTGGATCGGGCTATGCATCTATGGTGCCTCGCTGACGCACAACAATCTGTCCTATGGCTGTGTGATGGCGGCGGTGGCCTGCATGATCATCGTGGTGCTGACGTCCTCGGCGCCGGATGACTTCTTCTCGGTGGCACTGGCACGTCTCAGCGAGCTGAGTCTCGGCGCGCTGTGTGCTGTCGTCGTGAGTGCGCTGGTCTGGCCGATTCGTGTACGTGATCATCTCGGCCAGCTTTCGGACACGGCGGTGAATGCCACCTTCCGTTATATGGCGCTGGCCTTCTCGATGCCGCTCGAGGCGGATAGGGCCGTGAACCGAGATACTGCCGGTCAGTCACAAGGCCATTCACAAGCCCAGTTAAAAGGTCAGCAACGCGAACGCATGGCGATGCTCGAGCAGATGATGACCGGGCTGGATGCGCTCAACAATCTCGAGATTGATGCCCACTCGGCGCGTTATGAAGGCCCCCAGGGCAAGGGGCGCATTCGCGGCGTACACCTGCTGACGCGGCGAAGCATGCGTCTCTACGCCACCCTCAAGGCCCTGCACCAGCTGCGTCATCCTGAGTTCTTTGTGTCTTCACAGCGCGATGACGGTGAGGCGAGCGCACACCCCAGTGAGCTGAATCAGACCCAGGGTCAGGAAGCCGAACGCTTCAGTCAGCCGACGCAGGACCTGATGCAACGCCTGGGCGCGGCCTTTCAAAGCATGGCCGACAATCAAGGCACGGCCCAGGCGCGCAAGACGCTCAAGGAGCTGCGTGGGGAATGTTTGCGCCTGTCTCGCGGTCAGCGCAGCATCACCGCGCTGGAAGCCAGATTGCTGTTCAGTCTGCGTGAGGTGCTGGGGCATGCGCTGGTCATCCTGCAGGCACGCGAGGTCATCAATCATCCCGGGCGTCACCAGCTGCGTCAGCCGAGCATGAGTTGGCACCGCGATCACGGACGCGCCGCCATCGATGCGCTGCGTGCGATGGCCATCTTCAGTGCCACGGCGATCTTCTGGCTTGCGACGGCGTGGGACAACGGCGCGGTGGCCATGCTGCTGGGCACGCTGTTCTCGGGCATCTTCGTCAGTCGCGGTGATCCGGCACCGATCATTCCGATGGTGCTCAAGGGCTTGCTGCTGGCGGTGCCGAGCGTATTGCTGTTCGGCAATGTCATGCTCAGTCACGCCCAGCACTTCGTGCCCTTCGTGATCATCTTCAGTATTCCCCTGTTCCTCGGCTTGATGGGCTCTGTCGTGCCTGCGCTGGCGGGGATCGCCTTGCCCTTCGTGGTGTTCAACATTCTGCTGGTGATGCCGGACAACGGCATGACCTTCGATGTCGCCTACACCCTCAATCGGAGTCTGGCGGCCGGGATCGGTCTGATCGTGACCATCATCGGTTTCCGCCTGATTCCCGTGCCGGGGGCAGGCTGGGACAAGCGCCAGCTGATTCGCGCTACGGCGAGTGATATTCGTGAGCTGGCGGAACGCTCCACCGAGCGCCTGGACAGCTGGTTCGGCGGGCGCATGGGAGACAGGCTGCTGCGCCTGGCCCGGCATGAACAGACTCGCAGTCGTGAACAGGAAGCGCGCCGCAGTGGCGAGAATGCAAGCGGTCAGCCCGATGATGCACAGCAGCAAGTGCTCGGCATGCCGCTACTGACGCTGGGGCTGACAGGGATGGATATCGGACGCGGCATAGGCTTCGTGCGGCGGGAATTGGGCAACGATGTACCACGCCCGGTACAGCACGCCTTGCGCGAATTGATCCATGCGCTGGCGGATGACTATCAGCGCTGTGCCCGAGGAGAGAGCCCCACCAGGATGCGTGCGGCCGGCAACCGATTATGCGAACTGATCGAGCAACATCACACCATGAGTCGACATAAACAGGCGCTGCTGGCGGGCTGGCTGACACGCGTTCAGCTAACCTTGCAAAGTGATGCACTGCGCCAACAACGCAGCTGATATTGCGTCAGTGAGCGTCATTTTTTAGGTTCCAACAAAATATTCTTATAAACCGCTCGAAAGCATATCTTCTGGGCTATGATAAGGAGGTCAGCTAAAAAATGAGCGAAATGTATTAGCGCCTTACTGTAGGAGAGAGCCATGGCGTTCATGAACGATATCAGCAACAGTGGGCGCACTGTTCCCGAGCGTTTTCGGCGCGTGACCTTCACGACGCAATATCTGCATGAGTTGAATCTCTATGTATTGCCGGCAAGCGAGGTATTGTTACGCATCTCCCAGGCGGGCGAGGGCCTCATGCTGCTGCAGTTCGACGATGAGTTTCATGCCGAATTCATTGCCTCGCGTATCGTCGAGTGGGTCGCCGAGAATCCCGGCACCGACCGCGATGACCTGACGCTGTGGATCAAGACGCGGGCACGCCACGAGACGCTGGACCCGAAGCGGGCTCATCACGTCTATTGAGATGTCAGCATGTTGCTGGCCAGCGTGATTTCTCAACAAGAAGGCCACCCGAATGGGTGGCCTTCTTGTCATTGGCCTTCTTGTCATTGGCCTGGCGTCATTGGCCTGGCGTCATTTTGCTCCACTCATGTTCGAAAACTTCCCACTGTTGTGGGGCTTTAGGGCTCAGAAGCTGCCGACCAGGCTGCCCAGGGTCACGACGGCAATCAGGGCCAGCATCGGGAAGGCGACCGTCATCATGAACATCTGGCCGTAGGACTGGCGGTGAGTCAGCTTGCAGATCGCCAGCAGGGTGATGACCGCGCCGGAATGCGGCAAGGTGTCCATGCTGCCCGCCGCCAGCGACGCCACGCGGTGCATCAGTTCCAGGTCGATGCCGGCATTGATGGCCATCTCGCGGTAGGTCTCGCCCAGAGTCGATAGCGCGATACTCATGCCGCCGGATGACGAGCCGGTGATGCCGGCCAGCACGTTGACCGCCACCGCTTCCGAGATCAGCGGGTTGGCCGGATATAGGCCGAGCACCGCCTCCTTAACCATCGCGAAACCGGCCAGGCTGGCGATCACCGCGCCATACCCCACCTCTGAGGCGGTATTGAAGACCGGCAGCATGGCGCCGAAGCAGCCATTGTTGACGGTGGTCTTCAGGTCGGCCCACTGCTTCCAGCGTGAGATGACCAGCCAGGTGGAGGCGAAGGCCAGTGCGATCAGGATCGACCACATGCCGGTGGCACCCGCAGGGTCAAGCTCCGGGAAGGCCTCGCTCAGGTAGGAGAAATCGATGCGCGGGAAGACGAGATAGGTCAGCAGAGCATTCAGTCCGATGACCATCACCAGCGGAATAAGCGCCGTGATCATGCCCATCCGTGCGGCGGGCGCGGGGGATTCCTCAAGCGCTTCGTCCTTGTGGACCCCGTAGCCTTCCCCCTGTGCCTGAGCCTTGCTGGCTCGTCCCTTCAGCCACCAGGTACCCAGCCCCAGCATGATCAGGCCCGCGATGATGCCCAGGCCCGGCGCTGCAAAGCTGTTGGTCTGGAAGTAGGGGATCGGGATGGCGTTCTGGATGGCCGGCGTGCCCGGGAGTGCCGTCATGGTGAAGGTAAATGAGCCGAGGGCGATGGCCGCGGGCAGTAGTCGCTTGGGCGTGCCGGTGCGCTGGAAGAGCTGGGCGCCAATCGGGTAGACGGCGAAGGCGACCACGAACAGCGAGACGCCCCCATAGGTAAGCAGTGCGCAGGCCAGCACCACGGTCAGGATCACATGGCGCGTGCCCAGGCGTTTGACCAAGCCTTCGGAGATGGCATGCGCGGCCCCGGAATCGGCCATCAGCTGGCCGAACAGGGCGCCGAGGATGAACAGTGGGAAGAACTTGGCCAGATAGCCGCCCAGCTGACTCATGAAGGTCACGGTGTAGCTGGGCAGCAGGGCGGCTGCATCTCCTGACAGGACGACGGCGAGGGCGGCCGTCAGAGGGGCAAGCAAGAGAACGGTGATACCGCGGTAGGCAAGGAACATCAGCAGCCCGAGCGATATCAGAATGGCAAGAATACTCATGGGGGTATCTCGTGGTTGGCGTTATCGTAGTCGTGGGTCGTCTGCCATTGACGACGGTTGTCCTGTTTACAGGTGCGTGGCTTGTTGTTTTTGCTATTTATTGGCTTATATACAGAGACATCCAGCACACTAGAGATTGTCTGACATGAGAACAATGCGCCTTAAGTGGCAGCGCTGTGCGGTCAGCGAGCACTCAAGGGCAAACTCCCTCTGGCCTTGCGCAGCGAAAAGAGGGGTCGTTTTACAATGAAACAATATACCGTTATCTTCTTTCTCTTTATCTTAGCAACGTGCGACCCTGAGTCATCCGGTAAGCGGGGGAGTTGTGTCAGCACGTGTTGTAGTCACTCATGAAGCTTGCCCAGGTGACATGGATGCCCAGAATAGCTGTACAAAAAAGCGGCACCCGAAGGCGCCGCGACAAGTGATCGAACAGTCTGTCGGTCGCGAAATCCGAGAGATGTCCTGCTTTCAAGCAAAGTCGATTTTCGCGTTGAATGAGTGGGCAGGAGCCGCCTCACTCAGGGGCGCTTTTCGTCACTGAACCAGATACAGGCGTCAGCGGGGGCCAGCACCCGGCTACCGGCCAGCAGCCCGCTGTCATTGACGAGGTCTTCCGGCAGCCAGCGCGGCTCGGGCGCATAGTTGAAGACGAAGCAGAGCGGCCCGCGCCGCCGCAGGCGCACACCCTCGGGCAGAGCATGGGTGGCGATGCCGCAGGCCTGACACTCCGCCTGCAGCATCGCCACCAGACTGTCTTCACTCAGCCAGGCGGTCAGATAGCTGACGCCACGATGATGCAGGATGGCCGGCTCGCCATCCTCGAAGCGCGTTACCACCTGTGCGCAGGTGCGCTGATGATCGAGCAGATCGCGCCAGCGCAGGGCGTGACCACGTGCGCCGTTGCTCAGGGTGATGGCCGGCTCGGCGCCTGGCCGCAGGCCATCGACTCGATCGACCGTGACGCCCGTCAGCTCGCTGAGTGCACCGGGCGCCAGCTGCGCGGGTATCTGAAACTCCGGCGTACGCGAGCCGGAGCGTGCGCCGATCACCACGCGAGTGCCTGAATCGCGCGCCGCGCTCAGACGCGCCGCCAGTGCCTCACCGGCGATCACTTGGCAGGGCAGCACGATCAGCGGATAGCCACTGAGCGCATCGCGCGGAGAGACGATATCGACATCAAGCCCGAGACGCCGCAGCGCGCTGTACCAGCTCAGGTACAGCTCGAGCGGGTTGAAGTTCTCGGCGTGGGGCTGGATCTGACAGGCCCAGATGGAGGCGTAATCGAACATCAGGGCGACGGGCGCCTGCTGGGCAGTCGTCGTGTCATGTTCCGCGAGTGTCGCCAGCTCATCGCGCACCTGCAAAAGCTCCGGCCAGGCCGAGGCGGGGGAGCCGTCCGGGCGCAGCAGGCCAGCGTGCATCTGCTCCTGGGCGAAGGGCGCCTGACGCCAGCGGAAGTAGGAGACGAGTTCGGCGCCATGCGCGAAGGCTTCGTGGCTCCACAGTCGCACCATGCCGGGCAAGGGCGCGGCGTTGCTGATCGCCCAGTTGACCGGGCCCGGCTGCTGCTCCATCACCCACCAGCGGCCCTTGCACATGGCGCGGCAGAGGTCGTGATGGAAGCCGGCAAAGTCCGGATGGCCTTGCTGGCGATAATGGGCCTTGGTGGCATCGTCGTGGGCACCGCGCTCCAGAAAGCCCAGCGGGTAGCTGTCCCAGCTGGCGATATCCAGATCACGAGCGACATCGAAGTGATCGAATTCGGTGAACAGGCCCATGAAGTTGTGCACGATATCGCCGCTGACGCCCGCGGCACGCAGGGTGTCGACCTGCAGACGGTTGTATTCGACCACCATATCGGAGCAGAAGCGTCGATAGTCGAGCACGATGGCCGGATGCGGCTCGGTCACGGTGCCGACGGGCGCCTCGACCTGGGAGAACTCGCTGACTTCCATGCTCCAGAACACCGTGCCCCAGGCCTCATTGAGCGCCTCGACCGTGCCATAGCGCGCCTCGAGCCATTCGGGAAAGCGGGCGCGGGCGGCCGCGGAGTAGCTGAGGATGGTGTCATGACAGCCGTACTCGTTGTCGGTCTGCCAGGCGATGATCGCGGGATGATGCGTGTAGCGCTCGCCCATCAGGCGCACGATGCGCTCGCTCAAGGTACGAAACGTCGGTGAAGAGAAGCAGTAATGACGACGCGAGCCATAGCCACGCGTGTCGCCATTCTCATCGACGGCCAGAATTTCCGGGTGGGCATCCACCAGCCACTTGGGCGGTGTCGCCGTGGGCGTGCCCATCACGATCTTGAGACCGGCCGCGGCCAGAACCTCGACGGCCTCATCCAGCCATTCGAAGCGCAGGTCACCAGAGCTGGGTTCCAGGCGACTCCAGGCGAATTCACCGATACGCACGACACAAATGCCGGCTTCCATCATGTCGCGAGCATCCTGTGGCCAGCGATCACGTGGCCAGTGTTCCGGGTAGTAACAGACACCGAGCTGCATGGGTTCATCCTTGAAGCTGAAAATGGGGAGCGAGCGCGGCGCAGGCCATCACGGCCTGCGCGGCACGGGTCATGCCGCAACCGCCTGAAGGTGAATCAGGAGCGCCTGGTCAGGGTCCAGCACCGGCAGGGCAAGGCCTTCACGCATCAGGTACTCACCGGAGACGACGACCGGCTCGCCGGCCTGTTGTCGGCTGATCCAGGCGGGCAGCTGCTTCATGCGTCGCTCCGGGTGCTCCGGCAGTTCCAGCAGCTCGAGCCGGTAGGCCGTGTCGGCTTGCAGGCCGGTCAGCGGCTGGGCGGCGGGCACGGCGTGACGTGGCATGGCCAGCTGGCTGATGCTGAAAAGGGCCTGCTGGCCATCCTGACTGACCACGCCATGGGCATGCTGATTGTCATCCAGGCAATCCAGACGCCAGCTGACACCGTTGTGCAGCAGGCCACGCAGCGACTTGTAGCGCGCTATCCAGCCGCGCAGCTCACTGCGCTCCGCCTGATCGAGCTGGCTGACATCCAGCTCCAGCCCCAGATGACCGAACAGTGCCGTGGAGGCGCGGAAGGCGAGCGGCGTGCGTCGCGAGGTAGTGTGAGCGTGTTGCGGCCCGATATGCGCGCCCAGAAGCTCCGGCGGCAGTACGCGACTGGCCCCGCGCTGGATATGCGTGCGCTCGTGGGGGTCATTGCAGTCGGACGTCCAGACGCGATGGGTGTGCCGGAGTATGCCGTGATCGGTGCGCGCGCCACCCGAGGCGCAGCTCTCGATCTCGACGCCGGGATGCGCCTTTCGCAGGCGGGCCAGCAGCGAGTAGAGCGCGCTGACCTGGGCATGGGCGGCAGGCTTGCCGCGTCCTTCCTCCGATTGACCGCCCGCGTGGGTCAGGTCGCGATTCATGTCCCATTTCAGATACTTGATCGGGTATTCGCTGAGCAGCGCATCGAGGCGCGCAAACAGGTAGTCACAGACCTCGCGGCGGGTCAGATCCAGTACGCATTGATAACGTCCCAGCGGCTGCTCACGCCCCTCCAGCCCGAGGATCCAGTCCGGATGGGTGCGGAAGAGTTCACTGTCGGGATTGACCATCTCGGGCTCGACCCACAGGCCGAATTCCATGCCGTGCGCCTGTACTGACTCGATCAGCGGCCCCAGCCCCTGCGGGTACTTGCCGGCATCCAGATACCAGTCGCCCAGGGCGGCGCGCTCGCCATCCCGGCCGACGAACCAGCCATCATCGAGCACGAAACGTTCGGCACCCACCTCACCGGCGGCAACGACCAACTCATCGAGCCGCGTCGCATCGTGATCGAAGTAGAGCGCTTCCCAGGTATTGACGTGTACCGGGCGCGGCTTGTCAGCCACCGGCCAGTCAAGGCGCGCGCGCAGGGTGCGATGCATGCGCTGGTTGGCACCATTGATGCCCGTATCCGACCAGGCCATCACCACTTCCGGGGTGGTCACGCTGTCGCCGGCGGCCAGCATCTGCTCGCCTGGCAGCAGCAGGGCGCCCATCTGCAGTTGGGTGCTGCCATCGAACTGCCGCTCGATCAGGGCGCGATGGTTGCCGCTCCACGCCAGATGCGCGGTGATGACTTCGCCACGCTGCTCGCTGAAGCCTGGCGTGCCGGTGATCAGCGTCGGCACGCGTTGATGCGAGCTGCGCCCGCGACGGTTCTCGAGCGTGAAGGTGCCTTCGCTGAGACGATGACGCGTCTCGGTGAACTCCTGCACCCAGCGGCCACCGAAACTCAGGCATTCCTCGAAGCGGACCGGCAGCGGCAGGCAGGCAGCCGCCAGCCATTCGAGCCGGTAGGGCGCTGATGACTGATTGGTCAGAGTCGTCTGCTGACGCAATACGCCCTCGCGAGTGACGGTCAGCGCCAGCAGCACTTCCAGCTCGCTCAGGCTGTCACGAAGCGTCAGGCGAGCGTGGGCGCCGGTGGCATCCGTCAAGCAGGCCACCTCGCACAGACGCATCGCCGTCAGCCAGTCGCGGCCTTCGCGATCACCGATCAGCGCCGGATAGCCGGCAAAGCCGAGCCCGGCATCATTGAACAGGGTATTGGGCGGCAGCTGATCCAGGCTCGCCTGGGGCGTGGCGGCAGCGCTCATCAGGCGGTGCTGAGCCGGATTGATGGGCGCAATGCGCCCGAAATGGGCCAGTTTGAGCAGGTCATCGGCGAGATCCAGCTGCAGCTGGATGCCATCGGCACTCAAGCTCAACCACTGTTGATCGCTTGACCAGGTCGCGTCAGGCGCAGCCGAAGGTCGGGGAGATGGGGCGTCTGCGGTCATCATATCAGGCGGTGCTGAGCCGGATTGATGGGCGCAATGCGCCCGAAATGGGCCAGTTTGAGCAGGTCATCGGCGAGATCCAGCTGCAGCTGGATGCTATCGGCACTCAAGCTCAACCACTGTTGATCGCTTGACCAGGTCGCGTCAGGCGCAGCCGAAGGTCGGGAAGATGGGGCGTCTGCGGTCATCATGAGAGGTCCAGAAATAAAGAAAGATCAGAGACGGAATGGCAGTTGTCAGCCCAGCACCAGCGGTGGCTCTGCCAGTCCCGTGAAGCCGTGTGCTGACAGGTCCAGCGCGAAGAGGTCGCCATCCCCCGCCGCATGATCCGGCGAAGCCAAGCCTTCATGCGCCGTAGTGATATACAGCGTGCTCAGCCCCTCGCCACCCAACAGCGGGCACGAAGGCTGGCTGACCGGCAGCGTCACATGGGCGATTTCCTTGCCGTCGTGGTCCAGCCTGGCCACGCGGCCGGCTCCCCAGAGCGCGATCCACATGTGGCCGTCGGCATCGATCACGGCGCCATCCGGGCCACCACCGGCATCGCGCAGATCGGCCCAGACCTCAGGGGCGTTGTATTCACCTGCTGAGGTGAGTGGCCAGCCATCGGCGTCCAGCTGCCAGCGCATCACCTGACCGGTGACGGTGTCGGTGAAATAGGCGAAGCGGCCATCCGGCGAGAAGCACAGCGCATTGGGAATGCTCAGCCCCTCGAGCACGCGGGTCAGCTCACCGCGATGCAGTCGATAGAGGCTGCCAGCGCCGGACTCGGCGTTGCAGCCCATGCTCGACAGCCACAGACTGCCGTGACGATCGACCCGCGCGTCATTGCTGCGCGTGGCCGGCGTCATGTCCGCCTCGAAGGGCATGACGTCCTCCACGGCGCCGGTCTCGGGGGTGAAGCGCGAGAGCATCCCCTCTGCGACCAGCAGGTAATCGCCGTCTTGGGTAACGGCTGCGTAGGAGGTGCGGCGCGCGAGCTGAGTGATGACGTGATCACTGCCGTCAGCGGCGGCGTGATGCAGCTCGCCGGCGAGGATGTTTAGCCAGCGCACCCGCGCAGGCAGGGCCTTGGTCGCGGGCGTCCAGCCCGGTCCTTCGCCCAGCTCGCAGCCACTGGCGACGAGGCGCCTGGCAGTGCCAATGCATGGTGATGACGTCATCTGCTGCTCCTTTGCGATAACCATGGTCTTTTTTAGCCATGGTCGCTTATACCCATGGGCTATTGGCGCGCTCTCGTCGCTCTTACAGCGACGTGGCTTGTCGCCATCCGTGTGTGGCTGTCAGTCGGCCGCCTGCCATGCCGCGACCAGCGTGCGGGCGCGCTCGCCCACTTCGGCGGCGCTCAGGCTCGGTGTGTAGATGGCCGTGCCGAGGCCAGCGCCGTGGACACCCGCCGCGCGCCATTCGGCGAAGTTGTCACTGCCGATGCCGCCGACGGCATAAAGCTCGGTGTCCTTGGGCAGCACTGCCAGCATGGCTTTCATGTTGACGATGCCGACCTGAGTCGCCGGGAACAGCTTGAGGCCCGAGGCGCCGGCAGCGAGAGCCGCGAAGGCTTCCGTCGGCGTGACGATTCCGGGTAGCGAGACCATCTCCAGGCGGCGGCTTTCGCGGATGACATCGACATCGGCATTGGGTGAGACGATCAGACGACCGCCGGCGGCGTGCACGTCGCGCACCTGCTGCGGGGTCAGCACGGTGCCGGCGCCGATCAGGATCTTGCCGCCATGCGCGCGCTCGCAGTGCTCGACCAGCGCGGCGATGCTCTCCAGCGGTTGAGGGGAGTTGAGCGGGACTTCGATGCGGGTGATGCCGGCGGCGATGATCTCGTCGGCGATGACGATGATGTCTTGCGGTGTCACACCGCGCAGTATGGCGACTAGAGGCAGGCTCATGGCGATCTCCAGAAATGGGGCTGTTTGAAGAGGAGCTCTTTGAATAAGGGCTGTGTGAAGTGAGTAATGACGTGGCTCACCGGCTAGCAATGTCAGCAACGCTGAATCAATGGCTCACAGAGGCGCGATCCGATGACGACGCACGGTCTGATGACGATGCCTGCGCGGATGATCGTGCACGCTGGATGCGTCCGAGGCCTGCCAGAATCATGTCGGCGTTGGCCGCGGTGGTGACCTGATAGCCCAGATGCTCCAGCGCGACCTGATAGCGCTGGCACAGCACGGCGTCACCGATCAGGGTGATGGTGGCGTGATCAGGCAGCTCCGCAGTGGCTCCCGCCAGCTCAAGCCCCAGCACCAGGCCTGACAGGCGTGCGCCGAGTACCGCCTTGCGAGCGTCACCCTGAGGCAGAGCCGTATCGAGCAGATCACGGGCACGAATGCCGAACAGTTGCGCGGTGGTGCGCTCCGGGGCGGCAAGCGCCGTATCGATGCCCTCCAGATAGGCATCGCGCTGGGCGGGGTCGCTGAGATCTCCCGCGGCGACTGAGTGCTTGAGCACCGAATCCTGACTGAGCAGCTTGTAGAGCTCGCCGCTCATGAAGGTACTGAAGCCGGTGATGGCGCCACCGACGAGATGCGCCCACTTGGCGTGGGTGCCGGGCAGACACACCGCACCGCTGTAGTCGGGTTGGGCGGCGACCAGGCCCGCCAGCTGGGTCTCCTCGCCACGCATGACATCGTAGCTCGGCTGCTGCTGACAGAGGCCCGGCACGATGGCAACGGCAAGGCGGCTGTCGCGGGTCGCAACATGGGTCAGCTGCTCGGAGAGTGCCCCCAGTACATCACGGGAAGGCGCCTTCTCCGTAGGCAATGGCAGGTAAGCCGCCTCCTGCCAGCCCTGACGCGCGCCGGCCATGCCACAGATCAGCACCGGCATGGGAGAGGTCGCATCGTCGGGCAGCCAGTCATTGATCAGCACGCGCAGCACATCCTCGAACTCATCCGCCGCCAGTCCCAGCATGCCGCGGGCACTGCTGGCTTGGGCGATGACTGCGTCGTCGCCATTGACGGCCCAGGCGCGCAGATTGCTGGAACCCCAGTCGACGGCGATCCAGGCCGGCGTGACGCTGACGCCGCTCACACTCGGCCTCCGTCTACCACCATCGGCTGGCCAGTCATCATGCGCGAGGCGCTGGAGGCCAGGAACAGACACGGATTGATCATGTCCTCGACCGGAATGGCCTCTTTCAGGCACTGCTGGTCAATGCACTCGTTCAAGTCCTTGTCGTTGACCCACAGCTCGCGCTGACGCTCCGTCATCACCCAGCCCGGAATCAGACAATTGACGCGAATGGCGTCCGGGCCCAGCTCGCGCGCCAGTGCCTTGGTCATGCCCATGATGCCGGCCTTGGCGGTGACGTAGGTCGGGTAGCCGCCCAGCCCCAGCATGTAGCTGTTGGAGGACAGATTGATGATGGCGCCGCCACCCAGCGCGCGCATGTCGGGGGCGACGGCCTGGGCGGTGAAGAATTGCGGGCGCAGGTTGGTAGCGATGGATTCATCCCACTGTTCCACCGTCCACTCATCCAGCCTATGACGGGTGTCACGCGCGGCGTTGTTGATCAGCACGTTGATCAGGCCGTGGGCCTCACGCGCCTGAGCGACGGCGGCCTGCAGCGCCTCGATATCCTGGATGTTGCAGGGGATGAACAGCGGACGATTGGCGTAGCGAGCTTCCATGGCGTCACAGAATTCGCTGGCATCGGACAGGCCGACGAAGGCGACCTTGGCGCCCTGGGCGAGGAAGCCTTCGGTCAGCGCGGCGCCGATACCGGAGCCACCGCCGGTGATGAAGACGCTGGCGCCTTCGAGGTCCGGGTAGCGAAAGTCGGCGAAGGCGGGGCGTTCGGATGATGCGGTACGAGTCATGTCGAATCCTTCCTAGAGCGTGACAGGCCTTCGGCGGAAGGCCTGTCCTGGCATGGCATCTGTGTTGTCAGTGTGTGCGTTGCGGCTGGCTCGGCATTACCACTCGGCGACGGAGCCGTCTTCGTGGGTCCACAGCGGGTTGCGCCAACGATGGCCGACCTTGGCACGCTCTTCGACGAAGGCCTCGTCGATCTCGACGCCCAGCCCCGGGCCCTGCGGAATGGCGCAGAAGCCGTCCTTGATCGCCAGCGCATCCTTGTCGACCAGGTAATCCAGTACGTCGTTGTCCTTGTTGTAGTGGATTCCCATGCTCTGTTCCTGGATGAAGGCGTTGTGACACACCGCATCCAGTTGCAGTGAGGCCGCCAGCGTCAGCGGGCCGAGCGGGCAGTGCGGGGCCAGCGCCACATCGTAGGCCGAGGCCAGGGTGGCGATCTTCAGGCCTTCGCTGATGCCGCCACAGTGGGAAAGATCCGGCTGGATGATGTCGACCATGCCGTCCGCTAGCAGATCGCGGAACTGGAAGCGGGTGTGCAGGCGCTCGCCGGTGGCGATGGGCGTCGCGATGCCTTCGGCGATATGCTTGAGCGACGGCAGGTGTTCAGGTGCGACCGGCTCCTCGATGAACATCGGGTGGAACTGCTCCAGCTCACGCAGCAACGCCTTGGCCATCGGGCGATGCACGCGACCATGGAAGTCGATGCCGATGCCGACATCCGGGCCGACCGCATCACGGGCCTCGGCGACACGTGCCACGGCGTCATCGATCTTCTTGTGCGAATCGACGATCTGCATCTCCGGCGTGCCATTCATCTTGAAGGCGGTGAAGCCCTGGTCGACCAGCGCCTTGGCGCCTGCGCCGACATCTGACGGGCGGTCGCCGCCGGTCCAGGCGTACATGCGCATCTTGTCGCGCATCGGGCCGCCGAGCAGCTGGTGCACGGGCACTCCCAGATCACGGCCCTTCAGGTCCCACAGCGCCTGATCGATGCCGGCGATGGCTGACATCAGGATCGGGCCGCCACGGTAGAAGCCCGCGCGGTACATCACGTTCCACAGGTGCTCGATATTGCGCGGGTCCTGACCGACCAGATAATCGGACAGCTCGTGCACGGCGGCCTCGACCGTCGCGGCGCGGCCTTCGATGACCGGTTCGCCCCAGCCATAGCAGCCTTCATCGGTCTCGATCTTGAGAAAAAGCCAGCGCGGCGGAACTTGCCAGGTCTTGAGTCGGGTGATTTTCACGGATGCATCCTTGTTGAGAATGGGCGTTTGAACGAGGGTCAGCGCCAGGCGAAGCGAGTGGTGGGATCGGCCGTCATCAGCTGACGCCCGATCAGCATCAGAAGCGGCGGTGCCCCAGCTGCGGGTGGTCCGGTGAGAAGCCGAGGTCGCGCGCTGCGGTCTCCAGTACCCGCTCGGCACAGGTGCGTGCCATCTCGGGCTGGCGCAGGCGAATGGCCTCCATCACCGCGCGATGACGATCGAGGCTGGCGCGATGATGGCTGTGATCATGCTGCTGCGCGGACTGCTGGGTACTGTGGATCAGTTGGCTGATGGAAGGGCGCAGCAGGCTGCCAAGCTGTGTCCATACCAGATTGTGGGTGGCGTGGTAGATGGCCTCGTGGAAGGCGACATCGTGTTCGGCATGCGCCTCGTGCGAGCTGTCATTGGCGGTATTGACCATGCCTTCGAAGGCGCGCTCCAGGCGCGCGAGGTCCTGGGCATTGGCTTTCATCGCGGCCAGCGCACTGACATAGGGCTCGACGGAGAGGCGGAAGGCGTAGATCTCGCGCATCAGATCCGGATTGATACCGTCGAGGCCGCTGACCCAATGGCTCATCAGCGGGTCCAGCAGCTGCCATTCGCTCATCTCGCGCACGATGGTGCCGCGCCCGGCGGTGCGCTCCAGCAGCCCGGCGCTCACCAGCTGAGCCAGGGCGTTGCGAACACGGTTGCGGCTGGCGTCGAAGCGCTGGCAGAGGTCCAGTTCACGCGGAAAGCTGTCACCGGGGCCGAAGCTGCCCGCGAGGATTTCCCGCGCCATGCAGGTGGCGATGGCCTCCATGCTGCGCGGGGTCGCGTCGTCCGCCGAGGCGCTGTCAGTGGCGAGCGCGGCTGTCGCCAGAGAGTCGGTCATTGAGGTGCCTGTCGTGAGGAGATGGTCAGGTGAGTCACTGCATCGCGTCGCCTGCGAGTGCGGCGCTGACGCATGAGGTTCCGAGCATCAGAATAAATGTCTGAACACACATTAATAAATGTCGGACATTTCAACAAGGCGCAAACACTTCAACTTTGGTCGCGCGAGAAGCCCGCCCGACACAGCTAACAAGGGCGCAGCTAACAAGAAGGCGGGTAACAAAGGGGGGAGTAACAAGGAGTGCGGCCAGAACGACAGGGGCCAGACGCGATGTCTGGCCCCTGTCACGCCATGTGGCCTTGGGAAGGCGGGTCACATGCAAAGCGCCATGACCAGGTCAAGCCGATGGCGGGTAGCGAGCCAGGTGGCCATTGAGGGTCAATTGCCATTCCTTGAGAGTCTGGGCACAGGAGAGATCGAGCAGCGTGATCTCCAGCGTCGCGGTGTCCTCCAGTGATGACAGCAGCGATGCTAGGGAATCGGCGGTGGGCGGCGAGGCAGTGCCATTGGCTGGCGCCTCGAACAGTGGTTCATCGCCTTCGGGGTGGCGAGTCACTTCCTGCGCAGGCGAGATATCCCGACATTGATGGCTCATCACGATGAAGTTGCCCTCATTGACGCGGAAGACACGCAACGGATAGAAGCAGGCATTCAGGTGCGGGCCAAGCTGGGCATCGAGTGGCGCAAGTTGTTTGTCGGCAGTGTCGCGTCGCGCGCCTCCCTTCCGGCTCAGACGAAGATGGCACAGCGTGATGTGCTGTCCCATGGCGTCCTGACACTCACGGGCCAGTGCTTCGAGAGCGGCATCCAGCAGCGCACGGGTGAAGCAGCCACTGTGGCTGTCGCGCCACCGGTTCGGGTCACGTTCTACCTGCTGCGGGCAGAGTCGATGCAGGGTGGGCGCCGGCGGTATCGGTTGCTCCGTCAGCACTTCACGCGCCGCCTGCAGCAACTCTGGCGGTAGATGGCCATGACGGTGCTCGATATCGCACAGCGCCTGGGCCTTACTGACACCGGTATGACGCATCAGCTCGATGACCTGCACGACCAGCGACAGAGTGCTGGCAGCGAGGGACGTCTCGCCAAGCGACGTTGCAGCAATATCGGTAGAGCCCTGCTCCACTTGTGGGATGTCTGCATTAGAAGGCGCAGAAGGAGACCCGGACGGAGACGCAGCAGGAGGTGTTGCAGAGGTTTGCGAGAGGTGGGAGGGCGCGTCAGCGTTGCCGTTTGCATGCGGCGCCAACCTGCTGCAGGCCCCCAGCATGAATTGCTGGCTGGCACGCAACAGGTCAGCTTCGGCGGGCGCCATCAGGGCGTCTTCCATCATGCGTGCACCGATCTCGACATGGCGACGCAGCAAGTGATACTGATCGAAATGAAGTTCATCGCGCGGCCGCAGCAGTGAGTCGGGTAGCGCCAGCTTGCCGATATCGTGCAGCATGGCGACGCGTTCCAGCGTGGCGATTTCCTGGCGGTCCATCTTGAGTCGTGTCGCGATGGCGCTGACAAGATTGGCGGCCAGCCAGTCTTCACCCGAGAGCTCGGGACAGCGTTCCTCGCGGATCATGCGCATCACCGACCCGAGCCTGTCTTCGCCGCGCTGCTCAAGCTCATGCTCCAGCTGATTCATGCGCTGGCGCATCTGCAGCTGTCGCTCACGATACTGGCGCAGGAATGCGTAACCAAAGGCCAGGCAGAGCATCAAGGTCACCAGCAGCGTGATCAGGAAGTGCCAACGCTCCAGCGCGTGCTTCTTCTTCATCAGGTCTGCGTGCGCCTTGAAGGCGGCTTCACTGATGTCATCGAGATAGACGCCGCTGGCGATGATCCACTGGAAGGGGGGTACAGGGCGGCGTAGGCGGTCTTGTCGACCTGCTCGGCGCCCGGGCGCTTGGGGAAGCGGTAATCGAAGTAGATACCACTGCCGTTCAAGACACCCTCGAGCTCGGTGCGATACGGGAAGCGGCCACTGCTGTCCTGGTACTCGGTCGACAGCAGCTTGCCTTCGGTGTCGGGCAGCAGAGGATGGATTAAGCGGCGTGCATAGCCCTCACCGCCGGCCGGGTCCAGTATCTCGTTGATCCAGACATAGCGGCTTTCCTCGCGCTCGATACTCGCGTGCAGAGACTGTCTCAGCTCATTGGCGACCAGAAAGGCCACCATCTTCGGGTCGATATGCACCAGCGCCCAGGGGGCAGGCTGCTGTCGACGATCAAGGCGCACGGCGCCGGGGCTGCCTTCCTCCTGCCCCAGAGGCACAGCAAACACCAGCCCGGCATCCGTGCCGCGCAGGAATTGTGCCTTGCGCATGCCCGCATTGAGGCGCTGATTCAGCTCCTGATTCCACCAGTCAGGGTGGAGCGTGGTAGGGAGCTGCACGATGTCGATCCAGTCCGGGTTGATGCGCAGGTACGGGAACTGGCGCAACAGTTCGGTGCTGATGAAGGAGCGATCGCGTCCACTCAGATGGCTGATGCCCAGCGATGGGGAACGCATGGTGGTGATGAGAAGACGTTGCAGACGATGCTCGTAATCGCGATGTCGCGATGTCGCGAGGCGATCATGCCGAGCGTCTGCTCCACCATTAACCTGGCCTGTTGGCGCCGCTCCTTGGCGACCAGCATCTGTGTCGCCTGGGCCTGCAGAATGTCCTGCTCGCGACTCTGCGATTCCTGAAATACCAGCAGGGCGCCAAGTGAGAGACAGGAGAGTGCGGTCAACCCCAGCCATAGGCGCAAGGGCTTGCCGAACGGACGCTGTCTGACCGGGGAGCGAAGATCGGGCGGGCCGGTATCTGGCCCATGTCGAGAGAGATCACTATCCTTGATCATCGAGTCACGTCATCCATGAGTGATGCGGTGGCGCCGGGGAGGGTGATGATGGCACTGTTTCGAGCATAGCGGCAGCGCAAGACCCAGAGGATATCGTTTCAGTCCTCTATGTCATCTAGCCAACGCTACGATGTTACCGCCCCAATGCCAAGTGAGGGCACTCAACACTCCGCGAAGCCCCAGTTCAGGGCTCTTGCGCGTTTTTCCTGTCGCGCGATGTCTTGCTAGCAGACGTTGAAAGGGGCATGATGAAGCTAGTTTTCTGTATGGCTTTCAAGAAGATATCTGTCATTTATCGATGGCTGTCCAGAAGAGGCTCGCTAACATCTTGATTTGAGGCGCGCCGATCGAGTGTTGAAGGTGTCGTGCATAAGCTGCAAGTCAAATTGTCGCTCATCGTCCTGCAGTGAACTCATAGCGTTGTCTTCTTGTTGTCGACAAGATCAAAAGTGGAAAATCGTGCATGAACCGACATGATGAAAAGATCATTGCCAGTGCTCGCAAGCAGCGTGCTCTCTTTGATGAGCTCGAAAAGGCGTTGGCAGAAGAGCTGAATGCGTTGGATCGCTCTTCTCAGCCTGTCCCCGCCGCCGAGTCGAACCATGACGCTGACGAGGCGCGCGCCCAGAAGCGTGATGAGGAGTTCGTGGCGCGACTCGAAAGCCTGATCGCGGAATTCGATCTCGATCGCGAGACCGCCCAGACATGGCTGCGAGAGCTTGAGGCATTCAAGGGGAACGCGGATTCAGAGTAAGCTCTCATCTTGCCTGACTTATCCTGCACTACGCTCTGAGCAAGCCATGAGCTATCACCTGAGTCATGCGGTGGCTCGCGCGTCGCGATGGCTTTATAAGGCCTTCAAGCGAGAAACGCACAACGCCCAGCACTTCTCCCTGAAGGCTGGGCGTTGTGCGTTTCTCGCTTGGCTCACATGGATCCGATGGATCATCTAGCCCGATAGATCTTCTGACGTCTTCTTATTGGCTTGGCGGCTTGCTGACCTGGCGACGACACCGCTAGCCTGTTGTCGACAAGCGCCTTTGGGCAACGCTCCCACCAGCCCCAGGCCCAGAGCTGCGCCCTAGATCTCTTCCCAGATGGCTTCCTTCAATTCGTCTGTCAGGCCTTGCAGGCGTTGCAGGCGCTTGACGGTATGTTCCTGTACATCACTGACGATCTCCGTCAGGCACTCCTTCGACTCGTGAGGGTCAACGAACCCGGTGGATAGCAGGCACTGGCCCATTTCCATGCTCTTGGTCTGCCACATGCGAATAAACTCGATCTCCTGCTCATATGCCTCGAGGCTCAGGCTCCACCACACCTGCTGACAACGCATCAAGGGGGCGAGGGGATGCACGAGGTCATCGGGTCGATTCATCCAGGGCAGTGGGGTGCTGAACATGGCAGCGAAAGGCTGCATCGGTTGATTGGCGACTGGCATTCCGGACTCCTGTCTCATGGTATCTGATAGCTGATGAGTGCAGACCTTGGGGAAATATCGGCGGGGCGGCTGGTGTTTGGCGTTATAGTGACCAATAGTGATAGTGGCTGGTGTCTAGTGGCACAGGCTTCGCAACCTGAGCCTGAGTTGAGCATAGCTCCCTCTGCTGGAATGCGCGCGAGCATCCTGTGCTGTCTCCAGTCAACTCTATCCCGGACACCCTTGTCCTCAGGCAACCCTGTGCCCTGATGATGAATTGCGTGAGGTCACCGACCAGGAGGCGATCATGATCAATGAAGTCAAATCCGTACTGGCAGCATTCTTTGGTGTCCAGAAGGAGGCCAATCGCAAGCGTGATTTCGAGCACGGCCATGCGCTGGACTTTCTGGTGGTGGGACTGGTGATGGCTGCACTGCTGGTGGGAGGGATGGCACTGCTGTCCACGGTCGTCGCCGGCTGAAGAGCCGCTCAGGCGACTGAGACGAAACGTCAGGCAAGACACTGCAGAGACTAACCATCCGGCACGAAAAAAGCCCCCGCCCGGGAGACCATCCTGGACGGGGGCTTTTGCTTGGTTTACTCAGCTGCGATTGCCTTCTATCCCGTGTCTATCCGCAGGCAGTAACAGTGAGTGATCAAGAGCGGGCGATCAACGACGCGCGAACAGCGGCGTCTTCTGGTCGACACTGGTCTGGTAGCTGACGCTGAACGAGCTCAGTGCATGCAAGGCATCTTCCACGTACTGATCATCACGCAGGGCGAAAGCACTGATGCCACAACGGCTCATGTAGTGGAGTTGATCCACCAGCACGTCACCGATGGCGCGAATCTCACCCTGATAGCCGAAGCGCTCACGCATCAGGCGGGCGATGGTGTAACCGCGGCCATCATTGAAGTTCGGGAAGTCGACCCCCAGCAGTGGTGCGTCCGCCAGTGCCTCGCCCAGCTCGGGCGTGAGCTCGGTGTCACTGGCAAGCCAGGGCGCCAGATGATCAGAGCCTTCACCGGCGGCGACCAGCGACTGCCATTCTGCCAGCGGCAGCAGGGCGGGTTGCCGATAGCTCGGTAGATTGCTGTCTTCATCCCGACGCACGACCTGCCAGGCATCTTCGCTCACCAGCTGATTCTGACGGATGACGCCGCCTTGGCGCTGATCGGTCAATTCACGTGCTGATGTCATTTGTGCAGTCACCTCAGGCATAGACCCGCTCCTTGAACGGCTTCATGCCGATGCGGTGGTAGGTATCGACGAAGACTTCATCTTCCAGACGCTGCTCGACGTAGACCTGCAGCACCTTGTCGATGACGTTCGGCATGTCTTCGGCATTGAAGGACGGGCCGAGAATCTTGCCGAGCGTGGCGTTGTCGTCGCTGCGTCCGCCCAGCGAGACCTGGTAGAACTCCTGGCCTTTCTTGTCGACACCCAGGATGCCGATGTTACCGACGTGGTGATGGCCACAGGCGTTCATGCAGCCCGAGATGTTCAGGTCCAGCGGGCCGAGGTCGTACAGGAAGTCGAGGTCTTCGAAGCGGTCCTGCAGTGCCTGAGCGATGGGAATCGACTTGGCATTGGCCAGCGCGCAGAAATCGCCACCCGGGCAGCAGATCATGTCCGCCAGCGTGCCGACGGTCGGGTTGGCCATGCCGAGTTCTTCCAGCGCCTTCCAGAGTGTCTCGAGCTCATCGACAGGCACGTCTGACAGCACCAGGTTCTGCTCGTGTGTCACACGCAGTTCACCGAAGCCATATTGCTCCGCGAGGTCAGCCACGGCGTCCATCTGGTCAGCAGTGACGTCACCCGGGGCCAGTTCACGACGCTTGAGCGACAGGGTGACGGCCTTGTAGCCCGGCACCTTGTGGCCGACGACATTGTTGGTCACGAAACGCGCGAAGACACGGTTCTCGCGGCGCAGGGTCTCATAGGCCTCGATGGCCTCGGCGCTGACTTCACGGCGTACAGGCTCGGGGAAGTAGCTGGTCGCCTTGGTGACGGCGGAGTCGGTGAGGGTTTCCGGGCCATCCTTGAGATGGGCCCATTCTTCCTCGACGCGACGACGGAATTCCTCGACTCCCAGTGCCTTGACCAGGATCTTGATGCGCGCCTTGTACTTGTTGTCGCGACGGCCCCACTGGTTGTAGACACGCACGATGGCGTCCAGATAGGTCAGCAGGTGCTGCCAGTCGAGGTCTTCGCGCACGATGTCGCCGACCATCGGCGTACGACCGAGACCGCCACCCGCCAGGATGGTGGCCTTGACGCTGCCATCGTCGGCGCGGTTGAGTCGAATGCCGATATCGTGGACCTGGATGGCAGCACGGTCGGCGCTGGCACCGGTGACGGCAATCTTGAACTTGCGCGGCAGATAGGCAAATTCCGGGTGAAGCGTGGACCACTGACGGATCAGCTCACACCACGGACGCGGATCGACGGTCTCGTCTTCCGCGATACCGGCGAACTGGTCAGTGGTGGTATTGCGGATGCAGTTGCCGCTGGTCTGGATCGCATGCATCTCGACCTGAGCCAGTTCGGCGAGAATCGCCGGGACATCTTCCAGCTTCGGCCAGTTGAGCTGCAGATTCTGGCGAGTCGTGAAGTGTCCATAGGAACGGTCATAACGACGGCTGATGGCCGCCATGGCGCGCAGCTGGACAGCGCTCAACATGCCGTAGGGGATGGCGATACGCAGCATCGGGGCATGACGCTGGATGTAGAGGCCGTTCTGCAGGCGCAGAGGGCGGAATTCTTCATCTCCCAGACGGCCCGCCAGATAGCGATCCATCTGGTCCTTGAACTGAGCTACCCGCTCGTCGACCAGTGTCTGGTCGTAGGTGTCATAGCGATACATGTCAGGGGTGTCCTGCGGTCGGGCATCAGATGATCGTCCACTGATGCGAATCTTGTTGATGCTGAAGCCACCATACCCTCTATTCTTTATTCTTTAAAAGAATAAATCCTCATAGTTTTCGACGATGACGTTATTAAGAAGGCGCGTTGAGTTTGCCTACCAGCAGCGAAAAAGAAAAGACCAGCCGCCGGAGGGTAGGCGTCTGGCCATGTTGCCCGGGGTCTGACGACAAGCAAGGTCTGCCGCTGGCCGGGCTTGCGCAGAACGGAGGGCATTAGTCAGACGCCATCAGCCCGGGTCATTGCCTGTGCCTGGTGCGCTCCTGACAGGTTTCAACAGACTGACACGCGCATCCGCGTTGGCGTGAAAGCGCGTCTCGAAGGCCTGCTGCGGCATCGGGCGTCCGAAGAGATAGCCCTGGAAGGCGTGGACGCCCATGGCCTGGAAGATTTCGGCTTGCCCCCGCTCCTCGACCCCCTCGACAACGACCTGCATGCCGAGTGATTGGCCCATCGCGACGATGACCCGTGCCAGCTCCCTATCCCGGCGACTGGTCTCGACATTCATGACGAAGGAGCGATCGACCTTCAGAATGCCGAAAGGCAGATCATGCAGATAGGAGAGGCATGAGAAGCCTGTCCCGAAATCATCCAGCGAGAGGTTGACGCCCAGTCTGCGTATGGCCTGCAGTTGATAACGCAGGCTGTCTTTGCTGTCGAGCATCAGGTTCTCGGTGACCTCGACCACCAGCTGCGAGGGATGAATCGGGTAGCGCTCGAGCAGTGACTCGAGCTGGTGCAGAATACCTTGATCTCTGAACTGGATGACGGAGGCATTGACGGACAGATAGCGCTTCTCGATCCCGAGTCTTCGCCATTCGCACAGAATGACGGCAGCCTCTTCCAATACCCAGTTGCCGATCTCGACGATCTGTCCGGTCTTTTCTGCCGCCGCAATGAACTGATCGGGGGGCACCAGGCCGAGCTCAGGGTGCTCAAGGCGGATCAGTGCCTCCGCGCCGAGCAGTTCCGGAGCTTCCAGGTCCGCGCTGGCCGCCCGGAAGATGGGCTGTAGATAAAGGCGGAACCAGCCCATGGTCAAGGCTTCGCGAATCATGCGCTCCTTCAGGAACAACGGCTCACCGTCTTCCAGCGCGCTATCGCGGACGCAGGTGCGGTATTGATTGCCCCCCTTGTGCTTGATGTCCACCACGGTAAGTTCCAGTAGACGCATCAGGCGGCTGGGGCTCTCGTCATCTGCCTGCGCCTGCAGGCCCGCCATGCTCAGACTGAGATGGATGGGTTCGCCAGCCTTGAGCAGCGGATGGGAGAAGGCGATTTGAATTCGGTGGACAAGTGGTCGCAAGTCATTGATATCACAAGTCATGACGAATTCATCACCACCAGTACGACCGATCCAGGCGGGGTCACACTCCTTGAGCCGTGCGCCAACCTCTTTCAACAGCAGATCACCGTCTATCGGCCCCAGGTGGTGATTGATGCTATGGAATCGATCGATATTGACCAGCAGCAAACCAAAGACAGCGTCACGCGCGATCAACTGTTGTACGTGCTGATTGAGAGACAGCCGGTTGGGCAATTGAGTCAAGGGGTCAATCAGCTCATGCTCCAACAGCCGCTGCTGGGTCCTGGTCAGTTCGGTGATGTCCGTCAGCAGCATCATCGTGCCCCGGGATTGGCTGCCATTGGCGGCCGGAATGACCACCTGGACCTGACGGTCTTCCTGATGTCGGCAGTCCAATGTCATTACTAGGTCATTGCAGGCATTGCCCAGCTTCAAGGCCGTACTGATGCGATGGATATGCTTGCTATTATGACTGCTGATGAGAGTATCGAAGGGCATGCCGACAAGATGTTCACGTGCCCATCCGGTCACCTCCAGCATTTGCTCGCTGGCATCCTGCACGGTGCCCTTGTCGTCGATCACCAGCAGCAATGCGGGGGTATCACGGTAGAAGTGTTGATAGCGCTCTTCGTTGTTACGCAGCGCTTCCATCATGTTGAATATTCGCTCCCCCAGCTTGTTCAGCTCCACGATGACCTTGTTGATCTCACGCGAGTGAACGGGGGGAATGCGTTGGAAGGTGGCATGCTGGCCCTCCAGCTGCCTCATGCGCCTCACAGCCTTGCTCAAGGGGTTCATCACATAGCGCTTCAACTGCCAGGAAAGCATCAGCAGGATCGACAGGATGATGGTCAGGGCAATCGCGAGCAGCACTGCTCCACCTTGGTAACGGGCGGCCAGCAACGGTGCGTTGGTGCTCTCCAGTTCAAGCCTGCCGACGGCCTGCTTGACCAGTGAGTTCTGATAGACAAGTGGCTTCGAGTGCGTAACGGGGTCCAAGGCTGTGCCGCTCTTGGCAATCTCCTCGACTAGCTCACCCTCATGATTGAAGTAGCGCACGGCATGAACACTAGCGTGGTGACTGAGAGTCTCGAGGTAGGCATGGATTCTCTCATCGTCGAAGTTCCATATGGCGTCCGGCATCGACAGCGCCACGATATCCATCATTTCCTGATGGTCATCATGCATGTGCTCGACGGCCTCGCTGGCATACAGGTAATAACTCACGGCTCCACTGATGGCACAGATGGTGAATACCAGCGGTGCAAGTATCCGCAGTATTCGCCATCTGAGCGGTGATGCATGCTCGCCATCACTCTCGGGCGCCGTACTGGGGGCCTTGGCGAGTTTCTGACCATCATTGATCACGCTGTTCTCCCTCGGTGGCGATGGACGTCGCCCTGCGAGCTCTCCTTGCGCCTCCTTATTGGAGGGTGTCCATGAGCGCGCTGGAACGTGCAGTCTTCTTCTGGGTAGCAGGAGCCTGAGGGGGCAACCCAGACGCCGCGGCCTGGTGACCAAGCATCTGCGTCAATACCCTCATCGGATCAAACCCATAGTCATCCCGCGATGCCTTCAATCCGAAGGCGGCGAAATCTGCAGCTTCCCAGTCAGGGTTTTCCAGAAGCGGGCCGTATCGCGCCACATTGTCATGCGTGATGGCGCTCATCGGAAAGTTGACGGTTCTGGGGGACCAGTCCTCGATATCGGCATGGTCTCTTGCCATCACCATCGCCCAGGCTCCCGCCATGAAATGCCCGCCGTCCGTCAACAGCATGCGTTGGTCCTTGACCATGCTGATACCCTCCGGTGACCAGTTGAGCCCTGCCACCAGCACATCCACGCCGGGCGTGAGGCCCGCTGACTCGAGCGCAAGAATGGCCCCCTCGGCCATGGCATCATTCGCCGCCCAGATCAGATCATTCTGACCGCTCGAGCGGCTGACCCACTTGAGATATTGCGCAGTAAGATGTTCGGCATCCTGAGTATTCCAGCGCGCCTCGAGTATGCGGTCTATCTGGACGTCCTGGTCCTGGGAAAAGCCGACCACCATGCCGGTATTACGGGCAATCGAGGCAGGGGTTCGGGTATCGCCGATCAAGGCGAGTCCATGCAGTTGGCCGGTGGGTGAGCCTTCTCTCGCCACCTTGATCAGCTGGGTCGCCATGCGTTTGCCCGCAGTGTGGTTGTCCGGGATGATGCTGCCGATCCAGGAGGGGTGGAGGGACCCCGGGGTGCCATGGGTCAGCGCCTCTTCGCGGCTCAGTCCGTTCAACAGCATCACGACATGGGTGTCGTGGCTATCCGCAATCGTCAACAACTCGGATGCCGCCTGCTCTTCATTGACCAGCAGGAGGTAATCCGGAGCGGCAGGGCTTTCCAAAGCCTGAATCGCGAGTTTCTTGAGCAGGTAGGGATTGCGCTCGGCGTAGACGACTTCCAGTGAGATATTCAGGTTCAGGGCGGCTGCTTGCATGGTGTCGGTCACCATGTCCCAGAAGCGTTCGCCACGCAGTCCCGGGTTTACGAAGGTGGCGGTCAGCGGGCGTCCTGGCATCGCCTCCTGTGCACCACGCGCTCTCGATTGGCCTGAAGGGTAGGCAGGGGCTTGAGTGTTTTCGGAGGCTCGAGACGTGAGGTCGGAGGAGGAAGAGCCAGAGGATAAGGCATTCACCAGCCCGCTGAGGGCAAGGCAACCACACAGGACGATCAGCCTTGGCAAGCCAAGTTGTGCTCGTCCTGTCCTGATGGTGGCAGCGGACATGGCGTTCTCCCTAGTGCATTGACTTTTGTTTCTATCAGGGTACGCGACTGGGCAAGCTGGGTATGGACTTCAACAAGACTGCCAATTACCAAGCTTCAACGATTGAACGACATATATCATTATTACTTGATGTCTTCCATGGGCTATAGGCGCGAGTGGCAGCAAAGGCTGCTGGCTAGCTGCACCAGAGAACACCTTCAAAGGCGCAAGGCTTGCCACGCTCTGCGTTGCCAGATAAGCCCGAAGACGAGCGAGTTGAGCAGGCGATAGGCGAGCTGTATCCCCCAGATGGCGACAAGGCCACCTTCCTGGTGGACGCCCCACCACCAGGCCGCGGGCAGAAAGATCAGCCACTGCAGGCTCAAGGTGGCAAGCATCACGGTGCGATGGGCGCCGGCGCCCAGTAGTGCCTGGGCCAGCACGATGGCGGTGCAGTCGAGCACGATCATGGCGGCCGTCATCTGCAGCGGCAGCAGGCCCAGTTCGATCAATGGCGGGCGATGCAGGAACAGCCCGAGCACGCTCTGGGGCGCGACCCACAGCGGCAAACCCAGCAACAGCAGACACGGCAGTGCCACGCGCACGGTGTCCCACCCCCAGCGATGGGCCTCTTCATGCTCGCCGCTGCCCAGGGCCTGACCCACCAGACTCATGGCGGCCAGTCCAAGTCCGACCCCGGGCAATATCAGCAGCAGGGAGAGATTCACCAGCACATGGCCGACCGCGACACTGGCCGCATCGATCTGACCGAGTATCCAGAACAGCATCGCGTAGCCCGCCGCGAACCATAGCTGCTGAAAGGAGTGGGGCACCGCCAGCTTGAGCAGCGTCAGGTAATGCGTCATCGGCGGCCAGGCGTGCAGGACACCGTGCAGACTGCGCTCGCCCAGCGTCGCCTTGATCCACAGCGCCAATGCGACCAGCAGGGACAGCGTCGTACCGGCCCCGGCACCATCCGCGCCCATCTGCGGGGCGCCGAACAGACCGTGGATCAGGATGATGCTGAGCACGACATTGACCGCCTGGGTGATCAGCATGATGCGCAGATAGATGCCGGTGCGCTGCAGGCCATTCCAGAAACCTCGGAAGCAGAACGCCATGGCGACCGCGACCAGCCCCAGCACCCGCCATTGGAAATACGAGGCGGCGGTTTCATGCACGCCGGGCTGGTCATTGATCAAGGACAGCAGCGGCCCAGCCCAGTGATGGCAGGCGAGGGTGACGGGGATGCCGATCGACAACGCCAGCACGAGACCTGCATTCAGGCCTTCGCCGCAACGCTCAGGTGCTTCCTCGCCCAGGCGCCGCGAAGTCTGTGCCTGGACGGCGGAGGACAGCCCGAAGATCAGCGCCGTGACCATGAACATGGCATAGCCACCGATCCCCACACCGGCCAGCGCCGTCTCGCCCAGACTGCCGACCAGTGCCGCGTCGATCAGGTTGAGCAGACTCTGCGACAGCATCGCCCCGATGATCGGCAGCGCCAGCTTCAGAATTCGTGTGTTGCGCGCAAGATCCCCCAGCATCAGACGCTCCCACGCGGGGAGTCGGAAAGGTGATAGGAGCAGGAGGGGTCAAAAGCCTCGAATGCGGCTGACAAGCGGGAAACCAGAGAACTGGGCTGCGATGAACTGAGCAGCGAGAAACCGAGCAGTGATAGATAGGGCAGTGACAAACAGAGCAGTGACAAACAGAGCAGTGATAAACAGAGCAGTGATAAACAAAGCAGTGACAACGGCAGCACGGGCGACTCACGACAGCAGACAAGGAAGAGCGCCATGATAGCGTGCTCGGCAAACTGAAGACATCGCCTCTCAGATGACAGCGCGCCCCATCTCCTGAGAGGTGAGGCGCGTGGAGCTGACGTTGGCTCCATCAACCGGCGGGGCGGCTGATGGAGGGGATCAATCGGCGTCGGGATCGTAGCTCAGCACCGGCGACAGCCAGCGTTCCATCTCGGAAAGCTCCATTGCCTTGCGGCTCGCCAGGGACTGCACCTGATCGCGGGTGATCTTGCCGGTGGAGAAGTACTTCGACTCCGGGTGCGCGAAGTACCAGCCAGAGACGGCGGCCGCCGGCCACATGGCGAAGCTCTCGGTCAACACCATGCCGGCATGCGTCTCCGGTTCGAGCATGCGGAACAGCGTGGCCTTCTCGGTGTGATCCGGACAGGCCGGATAGCCGGGCGCCGGACGAATGCCGCGATACTTCTCGGCGATCAATGCCTCGTTGTCGAGCACTTCCTGGCTATCGTAGCCCCAGAACTCCTTGCGCACGCGCTCGTGCAGGCGCTCGGCAAAGGCTTCGGCGAGACGGTCCGCCAGCGCCTTGACCATGATGGCATTGTAATCATCGCCCGCCGCCTCGTACTCCCTGGCCAGTTCATCCGCGCCATGTCCGGTGGTCACGGCGAAGCCACCGATCCAGTCCGGCTTGCCGCTGTCACGCGGGGCGATGAAGTCGGCAAGACTGTGACAGACGCCATCACGGTTCTTGGTCATCTGCTGACGGATGTGATGCAGGCGCTCTACCACCTGGGTGCGTGATTCATCGGCGTAGACTTCCAGGGTGTCGTCGTCGACACAGTTGGCCGGCCAGAAGCCGATCACGCCACGTGCCAACAGCACCTTGTCATCGATCAGCTTGCGCAGCATCACCCTGGCATCGGCAAACAGCGAACGCGCCGCTTCCCCGACCGTCTCATCCTGCAGAATCTTCGGGTACTTGCCCGCCAGCTGCCAGCTCATGAAGAAGGGCGTCCAGTCGATGCGCTCGACCAGTTCATTCAGATCGTAGTCATCGAAGACCTTGAGGCCGGTGAAGCTGGGGGCCGGCGGGGTGTAATGCTCCCAATCGGGCTGGAAACGGCGCTTGCGCGCCTCGTGGTAGTCGAGGTCCGCGGCCTTGGGGCGGCGCTTGGCATTGCGCTCGCGCACCACGGCGTACTCGGTGCGAATCTGATCAACATAGGCTGCCTTGAGTTCCGGCGACAGCAGGCGCGAGGCCACGCCCACCGCGCGCGAGGCATCGGTGACATAGATGACCGGCTGATCATACTGCGGTTCGATCTTGACTGCGGTATGTGCCTTGGATGTGGTCGCGCCACCGATCAGCAGCGGCAACTCGAACCCACGGCGCTGCATCTCCCTGGCGACATTGACCATCTCGTCCAGCGACGGCGTGATCAGCCCGGAAAGCCCGATGATGTCGGCCTTCTCGTCGATGGCGGTCTGCAGGATCTTCTCCGCCGGCACCATCACGCCCAGGTCGATCACCTCATAGTTGTTGCACTGAAGCACCACGCCGACGATGTTCTTGCCGATGTCGTGGACATCGCCCTTGACGGTGGCCATGACGATCTTGCCCTTGGCCTGGGTCTCGCCGCTCTTCTCGGCCTCGATGAAGGGGATCAGGTGGGCGACCGCCTGCTTCATGACGCGCGCCGACTTCACCACCTGGGGCAGGAACATCTTGCCCGCGCCGAACAGGTCGCCGACCACATTCATGCCGTCCATCAACGGCCCTTCGATGACCTCGATGGGCCGGGCTGCCTGCAGGCGCGCCTCTTCGGTATCTTCCTCGATATGGACGGTGATGCCCTTGACCAGCGCGTGCTCGATGCGCTTGTTGACTGACCAGCTGCGCCATTCGAGGTCTTCCTTCTTCTCACCGCTGCTGCCATCGCCCTTGTACTTGTCGGCGATGTCGAGCAGACGCTCGGTGCTGTCATCGCGGCGGTTGAGTACCACGTCCTCGACGGCGTCGCGCAGCTCGCGGGGCAGGTCATCGTAGAGCGCCAGCTGGCCGGCGTTGACGATACCCATGCTCAGGCCCGCCTGGATGGCGTGATAGAGGAATACCGAATGGATCGCTTCGCGGACCGGATTGTTGCCACGGAACGAGAAGGACACGTTGGAGACGCCACCCGAAATCATCGCGTGGGGCAGGTTGTCATGAATCCAGCGCGTGGCCTCGATGAAATCGACACCGTAGTTGTTGTGCTCTTCAATGCCGGTGGCGATGGCGAAGATGTTGGGGTCGAAGATGATGTCCTCGGCCGGGAAGCCGATGTCATCGACCAGCATCCGGTAGGCGCGCTCGCAGATCTCGATCTTGCGCTGATAGGTATCGGCCTGGCCGACATCATCAAAGGCCATGACCACCACGGCGGCGCCGTGACGGCGACAGATCTGCGCCTGCTGCCGGAAGCTTTCCTCGCCTTCCTTGAGCGAGATGGAATTGACCACCGCCTTGCCCTGGATGCATTTCAGGCCCGTCTCGATGATGTCCCACTTCGAGGAGTCGACCATGATCGGCACGCGCGAGATGTCCGGCTCCGAGGCGATCAGGTTCAGGAAGCGCACCATGGCCTCCTGTGACTCCAGCATGCCCTCATCCATGTTGACGTCGATGACCTGGGCGCCGTTCTCAACCTGTTCGAGGGCGACTTCCAGCGCGGTGGTGTAGTCCTCCTCCTTGATCAGGCGACGAAAGCGCGCAGAGCCGGTGACGTTGGTACGCTCACCGACATTGACGAACAGCGAGTCCGGCTGGATGTTGAAGGGCTCAAGCCCCGACAGGCGGCAGGCCGGCGCGATCTCCGGCACCTTGCGCGGCGGGTACTGGGCCACCACGCGCTTGACCGCCTGGATGTGCTGCGGGGTGGAGCCACAGCAGCCACCGATGATGTTGAGCAGGCCCGCGGCGGCGAAGGAGCCGATGATCTCGGCCATCTCGTCTGGGGTCTGGTCGTACTCGCCGAACTCGTTGGGCAGGCCGGCGTTGGGGTGCGCGGAGACAAAGGTATCGGCCTTCTCGGACAGCTCACGCAGATAGGGGCGTAGCTCCTCGGCGCCCAGCGCGCAGTTGAGGCCGATGCTCAGCGGGCGCGCGTGACGCACCGAGTTCCAGAAGGCTTCGGTGGTCTGGCCGGACAGCGTACGTCCTGAGGCATCGGTGATGGTGCCGGAGATCATCACCGGCAGGCGCGGATGGCCTTCGTCGAACAGCTCCTCGAGGGCGTAGATCGCCGCCTTGGCATTCAGGGTGTCGAAGATGGTCTCGATCAGGATCAGGTCCGCGCCACCCTCGAAGAGCGCCAATGCGGCCTCGCGGTAGTTATCGCGCAGAATATCGAAGGTGACATTGCGCTTGGCGGGGTCATTCACGTCCGGCGAGATGGAGCAGGTGCGGCTGGTCGGGCCGAGCACCCCAGCGACGAAGCGCGGGATACCAGTCTCGGCGGCCACGGCATCCGCCGTCTTGCGCGCCAGGCGTGCCGATTCGAGATTGATCTCGTGGACCAGCCTCTGCATGCCGTAATCGGACTGCGACAGCTGAGTGGCATTGAAGGTGTTGGTCTCGACGATGTCGGCGCCGGCCTCGAAGTAGGCGCGGTGGATCGCCTCGACGATGTCTGGCCGGGTCAGCGCCAGCAGGTCGTTGTTGCCCTTGATGTCGCTGGGCCAGTCGGCGAAGCGCTCGCCACGGAAGTCTTCCTCCTCCAGCCCGTAGCTCTGCAACATGGTGCCCATGCCGCCATCGAGGATCAGGATACGTTCCTGCAGCGCCTGGCTCAGCGCGTCGGGCAGGGGCAGAGAATAGGGAACAGGGGATAGGGCTTGCGCCATGACGGACTCCAGCGTGCGTGACCTGTCGCGTTGTCTCCCGAACGTGTAACTCTCATTACCAGGCCAGTACTTTGCCAAGCCAGTACCTTCTGAGCCAGTACCTTGCCGAGAAAGTCACACGCCACAGGCGCGAACTCATTGCTATTGAGAGGCGCTGGCGAGGGATCCGTTCACGAAATCCCCGCCTGGCCAGTTTGGGATATCGTATCAGACTGCAGAGTCGTCACGATGAGCATGATTCATGCGCAACATGAGTCAGTCAGGAGTGCCGGCAAGGGAGTGGCTGCATGCAGGGCACCAAACCCGAGTGATTTGCTCAGGATTGCGAGTGCAGCAGGTTTTCCTTAACATGGAGCCATTAGTCACCTGACATCAAGAGAGTCTCTGCGCCATGAGTGAGAGCATCCAGATTACCGATAGCGCCCAGGAGTATCTTGCCGAGCTGCTCGAGAAGCAGAACGTCGAAGGCATCGGCGTGCGCATCTTCATCACCCAGCCGGGCACGCCGTATGCCGAGACCTGTCTCGCCTACTGCCGTCCTGGCGAGGAAGAGCCGACGGATGAGATCCTGGATCTGCCGAAGCTGAAGGTCTATCTCGACACGCACAGCGTGCCGTTCCTGGAAGAAGCGACCGTCGACTTCAATGCCGATCGCATGGGGGGGCAGCTGACCATCAAGGCGCCGAACGCCAAGATGCCCAAGGTCAACGCCGACAGCCCGCTGGAAGACCGCATCAACTATCTGCTCTACAGCGAGATCAACCCGGGCCTGGCGGCTCACGGTGGCGAGATCAAGCTGGTGCAACTGACCGAAGAGCAGGTCGCCGTACTGCAGTTCGGTGGCGGCTGCCAGGGCTGCTCCGCCGTCGATCTGACGCTGAAGGATGGTGTCGAGAAGACGCTGATGGAGCGTATCCCGGAGCTGACCGGTGTGCGTGACGTCACCGATCACACCGACACGACCAACGCCTACTACAGCTGATGTCGGGTCTGGCTTCGGGCCCGAGGAAAGGGTCGAAGCCAAGCACAGGCGAGAAACGCAATCTCCCATCGATTTTCGGTGGGAGATTTTTTATGGGCGCGACGTCAGCCTGTCAGGGTCTGAGGCAATCTGACGCGAGCCTGGGACATCCAGGCCAGGGCATACAGCGTATGAAGGGAGGTTCGGGGAAGTTGCTGCGTAAAGTATTAGATTTATCTGGTATCGTGGCAGTATCTTTCTCATGCTGGCAGCGCCCATCGGCTGGCCGGCGTGACGCGTTTTTCGTCGAACGTTTCCTTCCATCGTCAAGAGATAGCCTTCATGAGTCTGGCCAACCTGCGCTTTCGCACCATCAACATCATCATCTGTGCGCTTTCCGCCTTGGCGGGACTGGTGTTGCTGGTCGTGTTGGCATTCATTACCCGCAACGTGTCCGACCTGCAGCGCGACTGGCAGGAATATCAGCAGGCACGCTCCGACAAGCCGCGCCTGGAAGGTCAGCTGACCAAGGCTCTGGGCTATGGCGGCATGGTGCATGACTTCAAGAATCTCGTGCTGCGTCAGGACCTCGAGCTGATCGGCGAGGTGCAGAACGAGATCGGTGCCGCTCGCAGCGCTCTGAGCCGTTATCAGAACCTTGGGCTGACCCAGGGGGAGGAAAATGCGGTGGCGGGCCTGCGTGCCACCATCAGCCGCTATGAGCTGATGGTGCCCAGAATACGCACGATGATCGAGCAGGGGCGCTCGACTGCCGATATCGACAAGCTGGTTCAGATCGATGATTTCCAGGCCGTCTCGGGGCTGGATACCCTGCGGCGTATCTCCATCGCGGAGCTGCGTGACAATGACAATCCGCTCGAGAACGGTATGGGCAAGGCTCGCCTGGTGGCCAACCTGCGCCGTGACCTCGGCTATGGCGAGATGATCCACCACTTCAAGAATTACGTGCTGCGCAGTGACGCCATCTACGGTCAGCAGGCGGCGCAGGACATCGAGTCGCTGCGCGCTACCCTGGCGGCTTATCGTGCGCTGGGCATGAACACCGCCGAGCAACGTGCCATCCGCGATATCGCCGATGTCATCCAGTCCTACGGTGACCGCTTGAACAAGGTCAACCAGCTGCATGACGAGCAGGCAGACCTTTCACCGCGTGAGATCGATCAGCTGGTCAAGGTCAATGATGCCCCGGCGCTTGACGCACTGGCGGTGCTGGATCATGAAAGCCGCATGCGGATCGCGGCCACCTCTGCCGCGGTTGGCAAGACGCTCAAGCTGCTGGCCAGGGTGGCCCCGGTGGTCAATGGCCTGGCGCTGGCGATGATCGTGGTGCTGATCGGCATCTCGATGTGGCTGTTCGGGCGTTATGTGCTGGTACCGATCCGTCGTCTGACCCAGACCATGAATACCCTGGCCAATGACGATGTCAGCGTGGTGATCGACAGCACCCAGCACACCAATGAAGTGGGCCAGATGGCGCGGGCGTTGCAGAAGTTCAAGTACAACATCATCGAGAGCAACAACTACAAGAAGCGCATCACGCAACTGGCGATGCATGATTCTCTGACGGGACTGCCCAATCGACAGCATTTCTATGAGCGGGTCGAGCATTGGCTCGAAAGCGTCAGTGACGAAGGCGGGCAGCTGGCGTGTCTCATGCTGGACATCGACAAGTTCAAGCCCATCAATGATACCCATGGCCATGCCGCCGGGGATGTGGCGCTCAAGGTGATCGCGGAGCGACTCAATCAGGTGGTGCGCAAGGGCGATTTCGTCGCGCGTCTGGGAGGCGATGAGTTCGTGGTGATGGTCCACAATGCTGACATCCAGGCGAATCTGGGGCGCCCCGGCGAACTCGCCCAGCTGGCCCAGCGCATCATCGACAGTCTGGGCAAGCCATTCCTGTATGAAGAGCACAAGCTGGAAGTGGGCTGCAGTATCGGGATTGCCATCGCCCCTCAGCATGGCAGCGACCGTGAACAGCTATCACACAATGCAGACATGGCGCTCTACGCCGCCAAACATGAGGGGCGCAATTGCGCGGTGCAGTTCAGCCGCCATGATGAGCTGGGCCAGATTGTCGCGATCGCCAGCAAGCAGCGTGAGGTGCAGAAACAGCAGTGACGGAAGCCCTGGGGTTCAAGCACTAGTGCAGAACCCGACTCAGCGGCAGTGGCAACGAAAACAAGGCCAGATGCCGGATGAGCAGGCAATCAAACGGCGCCCCTCGGGGCGCCGTCTTGCGTCTAGTGGGGGAAAACCCCCAACGGGTGGTAGACAAGGGCGATTGTTGCCCGGTTTAAGCCCCAGCTTGCCCGCTCACCGATACGGGGCTTTGTGATAATTCTGCGTTATCCATACGCTTCACGAGAATAATTTATGGTTTGCGATGCCCATAACGGTTTGTTATGGTTTATAGCGAATTCGCCAACTGCGAAATATTTTATGAAAACCATGACAATGACTTCCACGATTCAGGGCTTGGCCCACCACACCCACGATGCCGTGATCAACCGCCCCAGTGCGCCGTTGTTCATCCGTCAGCCGACTACCGATGATGGCTGGGGCATCTACGAGCTGGTCAAGGCCTGCCCGCCGCTGGACCTCAATTCAGGGTATTCGTACGTTTTGCTGGCCACGCAGTTCCGTGACAGCTGCGCCATAGCAACTGATGAGGAAGGTGAGGTCGTCGGCTTCGTTTCCGGTTACACCCGCAACGACGCCCCGCAGACCTTCTTCCTGTGGCAGATCGCCGTCGGTGAGAAGGCGCGTGGGACTGGCCTGGCACGTCGCTTGATCGAAGCCGTGATGAAGCGTCCCGAAATGGCGCACGTGCGTCATCTCGAGACCACCATCACGCCGGACAATGAGGCGTCCTGGGCATTGTTCACTCGCCTCGCCGAGCGCTGGCAGGTGCCGCTGCACTCGCGTGAGTACTTCTCTTCAGACCAGCTGGGTGGCGAGCACCTAGCCGAAAACCTGGTACGCATCGGCCCGTTCCTGCCAAGAGACATCTGAGTGCTCGACGCGCTCAAGGCTCTTGTGCAATTAAGGCCCATGCGCAGCAAGGGCGGGTAGTAAACCGCAATAAGTCCCGGACGGGACGCCGTCATGATTCTTGTGTCGGTCGTCGAGAAGAATCACGCCCCGTCCGGCAGATGTTCACGACAGGAAGGTTGTGACATCTCCTGCTGACCCCATGTGTGAGTGAGGTAGGGTCAGTGTCATTCGTTGGATCGTCTTTACATTCTGGTATGGCCATTTCAGTACGCGGCCATCCAACACCAGGGAGGTGACAGCATGAATACGCAGATTCTCGAACAGATGGAATCCGAGGTACGCACTTATTCGCGTTCTTTCCCGACCGTTTTCACCAAGGCGCAGAATGCCCACCTGTTCACCGAGGACGGCAAGCGCTACATCGATTTCCTCGCCGGTGCCGGTGTGCTCAACTACGGGCATAACCATCCGGTACTTAAGAAGGCACTGGTCGATTACATCAGCAATGATGGCATCATCCACGGCCTGGATATGTGGACTTCCGCCAAGCGCGATTTCCTCGAAGCGCTGGAGGAAGTGATCCTCAAGCCGCGTGGTCTGGACTACAAGGTCCACTTCCCGGGGCCGACCGGCACCAACGCGGTCGAAGCTGCCATTCGTCTGGCGCGCAAGGTCTCCGGCCGCCACAACATCGTGTCGTTCACCAACGGCTTCCATGGTGTGACCATGGGTGCGCTGGCCACCACCGGTAACGCCAAGTTCCGTGATGCGGCGGGTCTGCCGGCGCAGGGTGCGCAATTCGTGCCCTATGATGGCTACATGGGTGAGGGCATCGACACCGTTGCCTACCTCGACAAACTGCTCAAGGATTCCTCCAGCGGTCTGGATCGCCCGGCAGCAGTGCTGGTCGAGACCGTGCAGGGTGAGGGCGGGATCAACCCGGCCTCCATCGAATGGCTCCAGCGTCTGGATGCCTTGTGCAAGGAGCACAAGATCCTTCTGATCGTCGATGATATCCAGGCGGGTTGTGGTCGTACCGGCAAGTTCTTTAGCTTCGAACACGCCAACATCGTGCCGGACATCGTCTGCAACTCGAAGTCGCTGTCTGCCTCCGGTGTGCCGTTCGCGATGGTGATGATGCGTCCCGAGCTGGACCAGTGGAAGCCGAGCCAGTACAACGGCACCTTCCGTGGCCACGCCCTGGCCTTCGTGACCGGCGCCGCCGCGCTGCGCCACTTCTGGAGCGACGACAAGTTCGAGCGCGATATCCAGCGCAAGGGCCGTATCGTCGAAGACCGCTTCCAGAAGATTGCCGCCAAGGCCCGCGAGAACGGCTTCGAAGCGCACGAGAAGGGCCGTGGCCTGATGCGCGGTATCGATGTTCGTGACGGTGAGCTGGCCGATGCCATCACCTCACGCTGCTTCGAGCAGGGCTTGATCATCGAGACCAGTGGTCACTCCGGTCAGGTCGTCAAGTGCCTGTGCCCGCTGACCATCCGCGACGAAGACCTGCTGGAAGCCCTCGATATCATCGAGGAAAACGCTGCCGCAGTGTTGTCCAAGTAACGCTGTCTTCCCGCGGGTCGTTGGTGAGCCTCTGGCTTGCCATCCCCACCGATTGCCCATCCAGGTCACCCCTTCGTTACGGTAATCGCCATCTGTCAGCTGTCGATGTCAGGCAGCCTAGTGAGGAAAACACATGATCGTTCGCAATCTCGAAGAAGCCCGCAGCACCGATCGTCTGGTCAAGGCCGAGAATGGCAACTGGGATAGCACGCGCCTGCTGCTTGATGAAGATGGTGGCAAGTGTTCGTTCCACATCACTCGCATCTTTGAAGGCACCGAGACCCACATCCATTACAAGCATCACTATGAAGTGGTGTATTGCATGGAAGGTGAGGGTGAAGTCGAAACACTGGCTGATGGCAAGATCTGGCCGATCAAGCCGGGCGACATCTATATCCTCAACGAGCACGATGATCACCTGCTGCGTGCCACTAAGACCATGCACCTGGCCTGTGTGTTCACCCCGGGCCTGACCGGCAAGGAAGTCCATCGTGAAGATGGCTCCTATGCGCCTGCCGAAGCCTGATACCCTGTCTCGTCGTGAGTGAGGCGCGAAGCGTCTGATCTCAAAGGGACAAGCGTCATCCAGAAAGCCCCGTAGCCTTGCTGCGGGGCTTTCTGCGTCGTGGTGGTGAGAAACCGCTCCGTGAGGTTACCGCACAGCAGAACGTGCAGGGGTTTCCACGCTCAATTATCGTTAGTGGTGCGCAGCTTGCCGGCTCTGCCAGTCAACAGTCGAGACGAGTATGCTCAAGTACGAACATGCGGTTATATCTCCTGGAAATTCCAACGAGGCAGTAGGCCATGGCAGATTCCACCCCAAAGACGACCCTCGCGCCGGGTGGCCGGCCCGGCTTCAGGCCGGCGGCACCTCATCCGCGCGAAGAAGAGCGTCTCAATAGCCTGCATTCTCTGCATGTATTGGATAGTGACCATGAAAAGCGCTATGACGATCTGACGCGGCTGGTCGCCGATATCTTTGATGTGCCCATCTGCCTCGTGTCGCTGGTGGATGAAGACCGCCAGTGGTTCAAGGCCCATTGTGGGCTGGATGCTCGGCAGACGGGCAGGGATCTCGCCTTCTGCGCCCACGCGCTGCATGAAGAGCGCTTTCTGGTCATCAATGATGCGCGCCAGGATGAACGCTTCTTTGATAACGCCCTGGTGACGGGGCCACCGCATGTCTGCTTCTACGCGGGTGCCGTGCTGCGTGACAGCAGCGGCCTGCCGCTGGGGACTTTGTGCCTGATCGACCACAAGCCCCGTCAACTGGATACGGCCCAGCTGGAGAGACTGGAGCGCTGTGCACTGCTGGTCGAGAACGAGCTCATCCAGCGTGATGCGCTGCTGGCAGAACGCGCACGTGCCACCCTGCAAGCCAATATCGACCCGATCACCGGCTACAGTCTGCGTCGTCGCTACCTGCAGCGAATGACGGCTTGGCTTGAAGAACGTGCCAGTCAGGGAGCGCTACAGGTCATCCTGGTCAAGCTGCAGAATGCCGAAAGACTGCGCAAGCAGCAGGGCGTCGACTTCTACGAGGGCGTGCTGCAATCACTGTCCCACCAGCTCAATGAAAACTTCGATGACGAGGGCCTGCTCAAGGGGCGCGTCAGTCACGACACCCTGATGATCCTGTTGCCGCGTGACCAGGCATTGCACGGCATGCGCTGGCATCGCTTCGTGGAACAACCCTGGTTGCTGCATCTCTCCGCCAACAGCCGGCCTGATCTGTTGATCGGAGCGGGCACCTTTGTTAGCGACAGCATGTCAGCAGCGGAACTGGTCGAGGTGGTGGAAGAGGAGCTTGTCTGTGCCAGTGAATGGGCGCCAAAAGAGAAGGGCGTCCAGTTCGCGGATCTCACGGACAACCTCAATCTGCGCCTCGAGATGAACAACCGCTTTGCCCAGGCGCTGCGCGACAATGAGCTGTGCATCCACCTGCAGCCCATCGTCACTGCGGGTAGCCAAGGCCTCAGTGGTCAGGAAGTGCTGCTGCGCTGGCAGGACAAGAACCGCTGGATCCCCCCCATCAGATGTTGCGCATCGCCAGACACGCGGGGCTGGATGAGGAACTCGATATCTGGGTGCTGCGCAGAAGCTGCGCCTTGCTGAGCCATTGGCTGGCGACCAGGAAGGGCGACGACACCTTGTTGCCGCTGTCGCTGAACATCACGGCGTCGCGCCTGATCGAAACCGAATACATGGATGCCCTGCGTCGTGTCCTGCGCCTTTACCGGCTCAAGGGGGATTGCCTGCGCCTTGATGTCAGCGGTGTCGAGAGTTTTTCCGCGACGCCTGAGCCATTGGTGCTGGCGATGAAATCGCTGGCCAATGACGGCATCAGCTTCTGTGTCGACCGTTTCGGTCCTGAGCATGACAGCCTGCGCCTGTTGAGCATGCTGTCCAGGAGTTATTGTCAATTTCTGTGTATGGCCGGTCAGGCGGCAGCCCTGTCTGACTGATCGGCCAAGGGTTCGCCGTCCTTGAACTGGACGTTGTTCACGACCAGCTCCAGCTTGTTGAACCCCTTGATC
>NZ_JADPPY010000020.1:0-62159 GCF_018340035.1 Cobetia sp. MC34 | reverse complement strand
AGACCAAACTTGGTTCAGAGTCAAACTTCTCGTGAGAGGCTTGCTCCGATATTTGGTGACCTTGTCACCACTCATCGGCAAGCGCTCACACGAATTACCTGATCAAATTTTTAAAGAGCGTCGCTGTGAAGCGAGGAGGCATATTCTACTCGGAACGCTTGAGAAGTCAAGCACTTGATGATGAGTCAGTCGACTGCCTCTAAGCATCATCAAGCGGTGAGGAGCGTTGCTCGATCACCTGTTCCGTAAGGAGTGCGACGTATTCTAGCGAATCGCCCGGGATTGTCAATCGATGATGTCGAAGCGGACTTCAAAAACATCAAGCAAAACAATCACCTGCAAACCTCTTTCACCGCTGGTAACGCCATGCGTCCCCGGCAGCGGATGCGTACTTTACGCACGAATCGCCGCGAGAGCAAGGGCTTTTTCAAGAGACTGTCATCAGGGTGTCATGCATCTCGAACACATCCCATCACCTTGGTGCCGATGCTCTATCGACCAGACCGAGAATCGATTGATAGCTGAGTCCGGAGTGCTCACTCAGCCCTATCTCGCAGGTGCGCGAGTTGGAAACCCCGTAGTCGCAATCGGCCACTACCTCCTTCAGTCCCTTCAATGCCGAGGCGTTGAGCTCCGGTGTACTGAAGCCCTTGTCGCCGGCGAAACCGCAGCAGGTGATCTCTTCCGGCACGACGACTTCACTGGCGCACTGCCGCGCCAGCGCCACGAACTGCTCTGCCAGCCCCATGCGGACACTGGAGCAGGTGACATGCACCGCGACTTTCGCCTTGAGCGGTGTGATCGAGAGATAGGGCAATAGATAGTCGAGCACCAGCTGCACCGGCTCGACCAGAGTCAGCGACACCTCGAGGTGCTCGCGCGCATAGGCCTGAGCCTGTGCCAGGCACGGGCTGGTATCACAGAAGATCGGCAGCCGTCCGCCGTCACTCGCCTCCACCAGCGCTGTTGCCAACTCGGCGGCCTTGGCATCTCCCGCCTCGAACTGCCCCTTGGACTGGAAGGCCATGCCACAGCACAGCGCCTCCACCCCTTTCGGCAGCACGACCTCGAAGCCGGCCTTGTCCATCAAGGCCAGCGCCATTTCCGTGACACTGCGCGGATCGCGATCATCAGCAGCGACCCCGAAGACACGCGTGGCGCAGGACGGGAAGTAGACGACATGCCCATTGGGCGCTGCACTGCGCCCCAGTGGCTGCGCGAGACGCTTGAGATAATCACGCGCAGCGGCGGCCGGCATACTGGGAGTCCATTGCTGCACCCTGTCGCCGGACACCTTGCGAGCAGCCTGGGTCAGGCGGCGCATGTTGCGCGTGCCGACGGCGCCATGCAGCCCATCCGCCAGCCTGAGCACGCCACGCATGCCACTGGTGACCCGCGTGAAGTGCTCACCGGCCCAATGCGCCACCTTCACCTTGCCTGGATGATCGGCACCGGCGTTCTCCTCATGACGCAGCCCCCGGATCAGATCACCGGTATTGATGCCGACCGGACACTGGGTCGCGCACAGGCCATCGCCCGCACAGGTCTCCATGCCCTGATAGGCGTATTCCTTCCTGAGCACTGCCAGCTGGTCGCGCTGTGCATCATCCGGTGCCTCGAGCGCGGCCAGGCGTGCGATCTCCCGTCGGATGACGATGCGCTGACGCGGCGTCAGACTCAGGTTCTTCGACGGGCAGACCGATTCACAGAAACCGCACTCGATGCAGCGGTCCACCAGCGGGTCCGCCGCCGGCAATGGCTTGAGGTTTTCCAGATGCAGGCGAGGATTGCGCGTCAGGATCACTTCCGGGTTGAGCAAGTTGTCCGGATCGAAGGCCTCCTTGATACGCCACATCAGGGCATAGGCATCCTTGCCCCACTCAAGCTCTACATAAGGCGCCATGTTGCGACCGGTGCCATGCTCGGCCTTGAGCGAACCACCATATTCCTGCCCCACCAGCTGCGCGACGTCATCCATCAGCGCCTGATAGCGCGCCACCTCGCCTTCGCGCTCGAAGCCCTGCGGGAAGACAAAGTGAAGATTGCCCTCCAGCGCGTGGCCAAACAGGATCGCCTGGGAGTAACCATGCCGCTGGAAGACCTCCGTCAGCGCACCGACGCCTTCCGCCAGCCGCTCGATGGGGAAGGCGACATCCTCGATGATCACGGTGGTCCCCAGATCACGCACTGCGCCGACCGCCGGGAACAGCCCCTTGCGGATCTTCCAGTACAGCGCATAACGCTGCGCATCCTGAGTGAAGGCCCACGACTCACAGGTCTCGATGCCTTCCAGCACGCGGGCAACCTCGGCCATGCGCGCCTCCAGCTCCTGATGATGTGCGCCCCGCACATCCACCAGCAGCGCGACCGCCTCTTCCGGCAGGGTGCGCAACACGTCCGGCATGCCCGGTGCGTCCTCGATAGAGCGCAGCGCCGCGCGGTCCATCAGCTCCACCGCCGCGACCGGCGCCGTCTTCAGCAGCATGGTGGCGCGACAGGCCGCATTTATGTTCGGGTAGTACACCAGCGCCGCCGCCTTGTGCGGCTCCTCGATCACGGTGCGATAGGTAATGGAGGCGATGAAACCCAGCGTGCCTTCCGAACCGATCATCAGATGCTTGAGGATCTCGAGACCATCGGCATAGTCGACCAGCGCATTGAGGCTATAGCCGGTGGTGTTCTTGAGCCGGTACTTGTGGCGGATGCGCTCGGCCAGCTCAGGGTCGGTGTGCGCACTGGCCGCCATGCGCTCCAGCTCCGCCAGCAGACCACCATGACTGGCGCGAAAGGCCTGCACGCTCTCCGGCGAGGCCGTATCCAGGCAGGTGCCATCGGCGAGAATGACGCGCAGGTCCTCGACGGTGCGATAACTGTTGTGTGCCGTGCCGCAGCACATGCCTGACGCATTGTTGGCCGCGATGCCGCCGATCATGCAGCTGTTGATCGAAGCCGGGTCCGGGCCGATCTTGCGCCCGAAGGGGGCCAGCAGCTGATTGGCACGCGCCCCGATCACCCCCGGCTGCAGGCAGATGCGGCTGCCCTGCTCCAGCACCTGCGCCCCTCGCCACTCACCGCCCAGCTGGATGAGCACCGAATCCGTCAGCGCCTGACCGGACAGCGACGTCCCTGCCGCACGGAAGGTCACCGGCAACTTGCGCGCCCGGCACTCGCGCAACACATGCCCCAGCTCCTGCTCGTCATGCACCCGCACCACCAGCTGCGGTACCAGCCGATAGAAGCTGGCATCCGTGCCGTAGGCCAGGGTACGCAGCGGATCATGGATCAGGCGCTCACCGGGAATGTGCTGCGCCAACGCCTCGCGCAGGGCGTCATAGGCAGCAGCACGCGCCTGGGGTGAGGCATGCCCGCCCATGACAGGGTGAGCAGTGGAGTCAGGGGCAGCAGCGGCGGTCATGGCCAGTCTCTTTATCAGTCAGTCAGGATGTCTTTCAGGGTATCAGTCAACACGGATCACGCTTACGGCAGCAGCGGATCACTCAGACCCACCAGGTGGAACGCCAGCATGCCCAGCACGCCGGAAGCCAATAGATAGTAGGCAGTCGGAATCGCCGTCATACGCAGGGTACGACCCTCACGCCCCAGCAGACCGACGGTCGCCGAGGCCGCCACGACGTTGTGGATGGCGATCATGTTGCCGGCCGCGGCCCCGACCGCCTGCAGCGCTACCATCAGCGCTCCCGACAGCCCGAGCTGGGCGGCGACGTTGAACTGGAACTGGGACAGCATCATGTTGGAAACCGTATTGGAGCCGGCGATGAAGGCCCCCAGCGCGCCGATGCCCGAGGCGAACAACGGGTAGGCCTGACCAAGGCTGTCTGCCACCACGTCCGCCATCACCACCGGCATGGACGCCAGGTCGTTCAGGTTGACGCCGGAGTTGATCAGGATGCGCACCATCGGAATGGTGAACACCAGCACGAAGCCGGCGCCGACCAGTGTGCGCCAGGATTCGCTGGCCGCCGCCACCAGCTGGCGAGAGGCCATGCGATGCAGCAGCAGCGTGATCAGCGCCACGAAGACCATGATGCCGCCCGGCAGATAGAGCGGCTGTATCGCGCCGGAGATACCGCTGGCACCCAGCAGATCGGTGGCACTGAATTGCACACTGACCAGCCAGCCCTTGAAGTCACTCGATACGCGTGAGGCGACCAGCAGCAGCGCGATCAGCCCATAGGGCAACCACGCCAGCCACAGAGGCAGCGGCTTTCTGCCTGCCGCGGCGGCCTCGACGTCATCACGCTCCAGCGTCAAGTCACCCAGCCAATGCTTGGGCCACTCGGCCTCGGGCGGAAAATCCCAGCTGTCCTTCGGCAGTAGAAATCCGGCACGCGCCGCTGGCACCACGAGGATCAAGCCGACCAGAGCGCCGATCAGTGACGGGAATTCCGGGCCGAGGAAGATACCCGCCGCCACGTAGGGCAGCGTGAAGCACAGGCCGGCGAACAGCGCGAACGGCGCAATCGACAGCCCCTCGCTCCAGCTTTTCTTCGCGCCGAAGAAGCGCGTCATCATCACGGTCATGAACAGCGGCATCAGCAGGCCGACGATGCCATGCACGATGGCGACCTCCGAGGTGATCAGCTGCATGAAGGCCTCCCAGCTGGAGTGGTTCGCCAGCAGCTGCTCACCGAGATTGGCCTTGTCGAGGCCCGCATTCACGCCGATCACGATCGGCGTGCCCACCGCCCCGAATGATACCGGCGTCGACTGGATCATCATGCCCACCATCACCGCCCCCAGCGCCGGGAAGCCGATGGCGACCAGCAACGGCGCCGCGATGGCCGCAGGCGTCCCGAAGCCGGAAGCCCCCTCGATGAAGCTGCCGAACAGCCAGGCGATGATGATGGCCTGTACGCGACGGTCGGGACTGACGGTGGTGAAGGCGCCGCGGATCACCGCGATCGCCCCGGAATGCTTGAGCGTATTGAGCAGGAAGATGGCGCCGAAGATGATCCACAGCACCGAGACGGTCACCATCAGCCCCTGCAGCGTGGAGGCCAGAATGCGCGTCAGCGACATCTGCCACACGAAATAGCCGATGGCAGCGGTGACGAGAAAGACCAATGGCATGGCGCGACGCGCGGGCCATTGCAGACCGACGAGCAGGATGCCCGCCAGCAGGATAGGGGTGAAGGCCAGCAAGGCCAGCAGTGGCTCGGACATGACGGAAACTCCGCAGGCGAATTGTTGTGATTGTTGTCTGGCACGGCAGTGAAGGACTCGGGGGTTGGCGCACCCTTGGGTCAGGCCTTCCGATAAATTGGTCATACCAATTTACCCTGCTGTGCTTCGGCATAATCTAGGCGTCGCCTTGAAAGGGGTCAAACATCATGTGGTGCAAGGCATCTAGACATTGGTCAAAGCAGCCTCATTGCGTAAAATTGGTCTTACCAATTACTGAGAACGCCAACCTCCCACGCGAGGCGTGGTTATCACGCATATTGGTAAGACCAATGTCGGCTGTGGCGTGGAATGCCCACGGGCCACACTGATCATCGGCAGCGCCGCAAGCGCCCCTCTCTTGCATGCCGCGCACCGGCATTCCAGCGTTCGGCGCCGCCTTTCACCTTTGCCGCAAGGACACTTCCATGCGTTACGCCCCTGTCCGCCAACCCCGTATCGCCGATGTACTTACCGAGCGCCTCGAAAGCATGATCATCGAGGGCAGCCTGAAACCCGGCGAGCGCCTGCCACCGGAGCGCACCCTGGCCGAGCAGTTCGAGGTCTCGCGCCCCTCCGTACGGGAGGCCATCCAGAAGCTGGCCGCGCGCGGACTGCTGACCTCACGCCAGGGCGGCGGCACCTATGTCTCTGAAGAGCTGACGCGCGCCTGGTCGGACCCGCTCAGCGCGCTGCTGGGTCGCCACGGCGAGTTCAACCTCGATCTGCTGGAATTTCGCGATGCGCTGGAGGGCATCAGCGCCTACTACGCCGCCATGCGCTCCACACCTGCCGACAAGGCAATGCTGCGCCAGCGCTTCGAGGACCTGGAGAAGAGCTTCGAAGGACGTGACCCGGAGCGCGAGGCCGGTGCCGATGCCGCCTTCCACCTCGCCATCGCCGAGGCCGCGCACAACGTGGTGCTGCTGCACTCGATGCGCAGCCTGTTCCAGTTGCTGGAGAAGAGCATCGTGGCCAACCTGCGCCACCTGTTCGAGAAGCCGGAATCACGCCCGCGCCTGATTCAGCAGCACCGCAGCCTGTTCGAGGCGATCATGGAAGGCCGCGCCGAAGATGCGCGCAACGCCGCCCATGAGCATCTGGTATTCGTCGAGGATTCACTGCTGGAACTGGAACGCGCCGAGACTCGTGCCCAGCGCGCCTTGCGCCGTGCCCAGGCGGCGCCGGATGGCTCATGACGCTCAGTCATGACGCTCTGGCTGAATATGGAGTTCCGGATATGCAGTGCTTGAGATGAGGGCCTGAACATGAAGGCTTGCCGATGAAGGACACGCGCCTGCCCCAGCTGTGGCGTCTCGTACTGGCGGTCGTGCTACCGCTGGGGCTGATGCTGTGCGTGTGGCAGGCGGTCTCGATGGCGCGCAGCCAGGGTCTGGAGCGCCTGGGGCATGAGGCAGACAACGAACTGCGTCTGACCGCCGCCAGCCTGCGCGGCCAGCTGAATCGCCACGCCTATCTGCCCAGACTGGTGGCAGAGAATGACCAGCTGCGCGACTTTCTCGATCACCCAGAAGACCCCAGCGCGGAAGTGGCACTCAATCAGCGCCTGGACCGCATGCGTGAACTGGCCGGCATCTCGGACCTCTATCTGGTCGATGACACCGGCACGACCATCGCCGCCAGCAACTGGCGTTCCGCCAATACCTTCATCGGCCAGAACTATCGCTTCCGCCCCTACTGGCAAGACGCCATCAATGGCGGCGAGGGGCGCTTCTACGGGCTGGGCACCAGCTCCGGGGAGCGCGGTTATTTCTTCAGCGCTGCCGTCACCAGCCCGCAGGGACGACGTGGCGTGGCCGTGGTCAAGGTGCAGATAGAGGCGCTGGAGGCGGCGTGGCTCGACCAGAATGCCGACATCATGGTCACTGATCCGCATGGCGTGATCTTCATCGCCAGCCAGGCGCAGCGGGTACTGCGCACGCTGGAGCCACTCAGCGAGGAGACACGCAACCGGCTGCTCGACACCCAGCGCTACGCCAATCAGCGCCTGCGCCCGCTACGCCTGCATCACCGCGAGGCGCTACCGGAGCTGCTGGGCCCGCCCTTTGAGTCGCGCCGCGACACGACCTCCATCGAACTATTGCAGCTGACACCGGGGGATCTCTGGCAGCACGCCTGGTTGAGCCTGTCCCAGCCACTGCCGGATATCGGCTGGCGCCTGCATGTGCTCAAGCCACTGGCACCGCTGCGCAGCGGTATCTGGCAAGCGGCCGGACTCGCGGCCGGTGGCTATGCCTTGCTGTGTCTGCTGGCGGGGCTGGGCTGGCAGCGACTGCGCATCCTGCGTGAGCGGCGCCTGTTCGCCGAGCGCGAGCGCCAGAATCTCGCCAGCAGCCAGCAACGGGTGCGCGGCATCATCGACCGCACTCAGGCTGGCCTGTGCATCCTCGATGAGCGGGTGCGGCTGGTGTACCTCAATCCGACGGCCATCGCGCTGTTCGGCTCGCCCTTGAGTGCCGATGCCTCACCGGACGACTCACTCCGCCAACCCAGCGCCTGCGAAGGGCGTGATCTGCGCGAGCTTTTCCTGCCAGCCGAGCGCCACCTGCTGGACCGCCTGACCCAGGCCCGCTCCGTCGGGCCGCTGGAAGTGCATGGCCTGCGCGAGGGTGTCGCGGTGCCACTGGAGCTTTCCTGCTCGCCGCTGCCCAGCCCCAACGGTCCGCGCTGGCTGGTCACGGTCTTCGATGTCAGCGAACGCCGTGCCCAGGCCGAACAGCTCGCTCAGGCACGCGATGCCTTCGAGCAACGGGTGGTCGAGCGCACCCGCGACCTCGCCGCCAGCAACACGCGCCTGAGTGCCGAAGTCGAGGAGCGCATCCGCGCCGAACGCGAGCTGCGCGAGACGCGCGATGAATTGATCCAGACCGCCAAGCTGGCGGTACTGGGGGAACTGGCCGCCGGCATCAATCACGAACTCAATCAGCCATTGGCCGCCATCCGCGCCTATGCCGAGAACGCGACCGCCTTCCTCGCCCGCGCCCAGACCACCCAGGTCGAGAGCAACCTGCGCCAGATCACCGAGCTGACCCAGCGCATGGGCGAGATCAGCGCACAGCTGCGTCAGTTCTCACGCAAGAGCGGTGACCGCCTGGAGGCCATCGATCTCACCACCAGCCTCGACTATGCCCTGCGCCTGCTGCATGCACGCTGCGAGACGCTCGGCGTGACCCTCATTCGCGAAGCGAGTCCAAAGCTGGCCCGGGTGCGCGCCGAGCCGGTACGTCTGGAGCAGGTGTTGGTCAACCTGATCGGCAATGCACTGGATGCGCTTGCCGACATGCCCCCCGAGCGCACGGAGCCCCCCAGCATCCAGCTCAACCTGCATGAGCAAGCGGGCAGCGCCGGCAATCAGGTCGTGCTGGAAGTCCACGACAACGGTCCCGGTCTTGAGCCATCGCAACTGGTGCGCGTGTTCGAACCCTTCTATACCCAGCGCGCCGACGGCCAGGGACTCGGGCTGGGGTTATCGATCAGCGCGCGTATCGTCGCCGACCTCGGCGGCACCCTCGAGGCGTACCCCTCGCCGCTGGGTGGCGCACTGTTCCGGCTGACGCTGCCGGCACTCTCGATGCCCTCACTCTCGATACACTCACTTGCGACGCCCTCACATCAGCCGTCGCCCTCACAACCCCCAATGCCACCCACCGCCAACCATTCACAGGAGCCGTCATGAGCGACGTCACGAATACCGACATGCAGGTGCTGGTGGTGGATGACGAACCGCACCTGCGCGACAGCCTGAGCCAGAGTCTGATGCTGGCCGATTACCGCACTCGCCCGCTGGCCAGTGCCGAGCAGGCACTGACGATCCTGCGCGCCGAAGCGCCCTTCGAAGGTGTGGTGATCACGGACATTCGCATGCCGGGCATGGATGGCCTGAGCCTGCTGCACGCGGCGCATGCCGTGGATGACGAGCTGCCGGTGATCGTGATGACCGGTCATGGCGACATCGATACCGCCGTCGCGGCCATGCAGGCCGGCGCCTGGGATTTCATCGAGAAGCCCTTCGATCGCGAGCGCATGCTCGATGGCGTGCGGCGTGCGGTGGCCGCCCGCCGGCTGGCGCTGGAGAACCGCTCGCTGCGCGAACAGCTGGATACCCAGCGCAACAGCGCCGGCCCCAGGCTGGTCGGCAGCAGTGACATCATGCAGCGCCTGGATGCTCAGGTGTCACGCCTGGCGGCGGTCGATGCCGACACCCTGCTGTATGGCGAGACCGGCGCCGGCAAGGACCGTGTCGCCCGCTGTCTGCACGAACGCAGCGCCCGCGCCAGCAAGCCCTTCGTGGCGCTCAACTGTGGCGGCATGCCGGAGACATTGATCGAGTCGGAACTGTTCGGCCATGAGAAAGGTGCCTTCACCGGTGCCAGCGAGCGCCGCATCGGCAAGCTGGAACACGCCGACGGCGGCACCCTGTTTCTCGATGAGATCGAATCGATGCCGATGTCGTTGCAGATCAAGCTGTTGCGGGTGCTGCAGGAGCGCAGCATCGAGCGACTCGGCAGCAATACACCACGCCCCATCGACATACGCGTCATCGCCGCCACCAAGCGGGATCTGCGTGAAGCGGCCAGCGCCGGCGAGTTTCGCGAAGACCTCTACTACCGCCTGAACGTGGTCACGCTGTATCTGCCGCCACTGCGCGAGCATGCCGAGGACATCCTGCAGCTGTTTCGGCACTTCGCGATTCTGGCCAGCGAACGCACCAGCCTGGAAGTCCCGCCGCTGGACGCCACCACCCTGCAGGCACTGCTGGCGCATGACTGGCCGGGCAACGTGCGTGAACTGAGAAACTGTGCGGAACGCCATGTGCTGCTGGGCGGACTGGAGGGCAACATCGGCGACAGCATGGCGGAAGGGCGACCGCTCACCGCGGGCACGAGTGGCCCGGCCGTGAACAGCACGGAAGTCGCAGGAGAGGCGGACAGAGAAGGCATCACCGCCGGCACGGGCGAGCGGGATGCATCAGGCGCACCGAGGGAATCAGGCGAGCTGGGGGAACTGGAGCACAACGTGAAGGCAGCCACGCAGGCGCAATCGCTGCCACAGCGCATGGAGGCGTTCGAGGCCGCGCTGATTCGCGAAGCCCTGGCGGCCAGCAAAGGTCAGGTGGTGATGGCCTGCGAACGGCTGGGGCTGCCGCGCAAGACACTCTACGACAAGCTCAAGAAGCACGGCCTGAGTGCCGAGCCCTATCGTGCCTGATGCATCACAACCAAGGCATCGCAACGGAGATTCGCGCCGGCCTTCAGCCAGACGGCATCAGACGCCGGCCATCAGCCGTGACAGGCCTGCACCGAACACGGACAGCGGCCCCTGCAGGTGCATGATGTCCACCAGTACCGACAATGGCGGCAGCCAGGGCGTCATGGCGGCGATCACCGCCACCATCGCCAGCGAGTTGCCCGGCTCACGATAATCGAACAGCTTGAAGGCGGTGCCGAAGCTGCGCTTCAGGCGTGCGCCGACCATGTCGACGCTGTACATCTCATCGAGCAGCAGGTGGATCATGGCGCCGAACAACAGGGCCGCGCCCTGCCACCAGGCCTGCTCTTCACTCTGGCCCAGCACATGCAGGCTGGCGGCCGTCACGCCCAGCGAGCACAGCAGTGACGCCAGCAGCGAGTGCCAGATACCGCGATGGACGGTGAAGCGCTTGAAGATGGCGCTGGCCACATAGCGCACGCCCAGATAGGTGGCGCCGCCTGCCATCATCAGCGGCCCCGCCAGCAGGCGGTCCTGCAGCAACAGCACGCAGGCCATGGTCGCCAGTACCGCAAACAGCGTGAACAGGATACGGATGGCACGCGAGTTGTCGGAGTCGATATCCGGCAGGATACCGCCGAAGGTGGTCAGGCTCGCCAGCGGAACCCCCTCCGCCAGCGACCACAGGCCGCCCTGCCAGCCCGCCGCCGCGACGATGCCGCCGGCAAAGGCCGCTACGGTGATATGGGTACGAAAATTGGCCATGAAATACGGGTCGCGAGCCCTCGACGATGTCACTGGACCAGACGCCACACGCTGGCACTGGATATACGTCCAGATTATGACGCAAGCATTTCATGAAAAACAATGGCTTGTCCTGGTTTGTGCGCGCCACTGCCACATCTGCCTTCTTAAGCTCGTGGAAAACCGACCCTGGCTTGCGGCAAATCCGCCCCTGGCTTGTGGAGAATCCGGCCCTGAAACGAGCACTCCCCCGCCGGCCTGAGCCAACGGGGGAGTGATCATTGCCGCGTCTGCCGCTCTGCGCGAGGAAAATTCAGTCGACGTAGTCTTCGGTCAGATGCTGATCCTTCAGCTTGACGTAGTTCACCGCCGAATAGGTGAAGAACTCACGCTCACTGTCCTTGATGGGGCGCAGTGCCTTGGCCGGGTTGCCGGCATACACATGCCCGCCCTCGAGACGCTTGCCCGGCGGCACCAGCGCACCCGCCGCGATGATGACTTCATCTTCCACCACCACGCCGTCCATCACGATGGCGCCCATGCCGACCAGCACGCGGTCGTGAATGGTGCAGCCATGCAGCACGGCCTTGTGGCCGATGGTGACATCATCGCCGATTTCCAGCGGATAGCCGCCCGGATTGAAATCACTGGCGTGGGTGATATGCAGTACCGCGCCATCCTGCACGCTGGTACGCGCACCGATGCGGATACGGTGCATGTCGCCACGAATCACCGCCAGCGGCCATACCGAGCTGTCATCCCCGAGGGCGACATCACCCAGCACCACACTGGCCGGATCGACGAAAACCCGCTCGCCCAGTCGCGGCGTCAGGCCCTTGAAGGATCTAATGCTCATGCCTTACCTCCTGAATTAGGCAACCAGCCTACTGCGCCAAACACCGGGATGCCAATAGCGCAACGGCCTGACTCGCGTTGCGATGTTTTCGACACCCCGTCCCGACGCCCCGCTTTCAGGCTCGTCATGCCCCGCGCATCACGCCACGCCGCGCGCTGACTAAACGCCAGATTCACGCACCGATTGCACAAGCGCGCTTACTTGAAGAAGCTCCAGCCCAGCACGACGACGACCAGCGGAATCGAGATCCAGCGCAGCACCCAACGCCAGGTGCGGAAGAAGCCACGCGAGGTGCCGAGGCCTGCCAGCGCACGATTCTGCGGCATCACCCAGGCCGCGAAGATGGCGATCAGCAGCCCGCCGATCGGCAGGAAGAAGTCCGGCGGAATCGTCGTCACCGCATCGAAGACATTCATCTCGCCCAGCACGTGCACGTCCTTGAGGCTCGAGAAGGACAGCACCGACAACAGCCCCATCGCCCACACCGAGACACCGACCACCAGTGCCGCGTGGCGACGCTTGAGACCCCAACCCTCCAGCACCTCGACGATGGGCTCGGCGATGTTGATCGAACTGGTCCAGGTCGCCAGCAGCAACAGCAGGAAGAACAGCGCCAGCAGCACGCTGCCGCCCGGCAGATTGGCGAAGGCGATCGGCAGGCTGACGAACATCAGGCCAGGGCCGGAGGCCGGGTCCATGCCCTGGCTGAAGACCGCCGCGAAGATGGCGATACCCGCCAGCAGCGCCACACCGATATCCAGTGCCGCCACGGCGATCGCGGCCGTCGGCAGGCTCTGGCGCTCCGGCATGTAGGCGCCGTAGGCCATCAGAGCACAGGCACCGACCGCCAGAGTGAAGAAGGCATGCCCCATGGCATTGAGCATCACGTCCAGCGTGATGGCACTCGGATTGGGCATGAACAGCCAGCTCAGCGCGGGGCCGAAGCCGGGCGTGCTGATGCTGTAACCCGCCAGCGCCAGCAACAGCACATAGAGCAGCGGCATCATCAGGTTGTTGAGGCGCTCGAGCCCGGAAGAGATACCGGCGGCCACTACGCTCATCGTCATCAGCATGAAGACGGTGTGGTTGAAGGTCATCGTGACCGGGTCTTCCAGGAAGGCACCGAAGGAAGCGCCGATCTCCGGCGGGCTCATGCCACTGAAGTCACCCTTCAGCGAATCGACCAGATACTCGATCGACCAGCCCGACACCACCGAATAGAACGACAGGATGAAGAACATGGTGATGGCGCCGAACAGCCCCAGCCAGCGCCAGTGCGGGGTGCGGCCACCGCTGACGGCCAGATGGGCCAGCGCCTGCATCGGCCCGCGACGTCCGGCACGCCCGATCATGATCTCGGCCATCATCACCGGCAGGCCCAGCAACAGCACGAAACCGATATACAGCAGCAGAAACGCGGAACCGCCGTTCTCGCCGGTCATGTAGGGGAAGCGCCAGATATTGCCCAGCCCTACGGCGGCGCCGGTCACGGCCAGAATGAAGGCTCGGCGACTGCCCCAGCGTTCGGTGGTTTCGCTCATGTCTGCTCTCGTGGTCTCGGTACGGGGGAAGGATACGGGCCCCACTCAGGGGCCAAGGCCAGCAAGATAGCAGCCGTACCGGCCTCGGCCAATGCGACATGCGCGTGGCAACGCCCGCCTATCGAGGCGATAGATTGAATAACACGCGCCGAGGCCTCACATTCTAGGTATCCCCGCGGCAGCGGTGACGCCGTTTTCACGGCGCTATTAATGCGCAAGTTCTCCTTTACCGCTCACCGCTGCCGCCCACCCGAATGACGCGAGGTACATGATGTCGATCAATCCCCTGCTGGAACGCAACACCCTGCCCCCCTTCGACACCCTCAAGGCCGAGCACGTCGAGGACGCGATCAGCGAACTGCTGGAGCACAACCAGCAGGAGATCGAGCGCCTGATCGAGGCCACCCGCGATGACACGCGCTGGGACAACTTCGCCGCGCCGCTGGAAGCGCTGGGTGATCGCCTGAGCCAAGCCTGGTCGCCGGTCTCGCACCTCAACTCGACCATGAACTCGCCCAAGCTGCGTGAGGCCTACCAGGCCTGTCTCGCCAAGCTGTCGGCCTACTCCACCTGGGTGGGTCAGAACAGCGACCTGGCCGCGGCCTACCAGCGCCTCGCGGACAGCGATGAGTTCGCAAGCCTCGATGAAGCCCAGCAGAAGGCAATCACCAACAGTCTGCGCGACTTCCGCCTCGCCGGTGTCGACCTGCCGCAAGACAAGAAGCAGCGTTACGGCGAGATCCAGGCGCGCCTGTCCGAGCTCTCCAACACCTTCTCCAACCATGTACTGGATGCCACCCAGGCCTGGCACAAGGATGTCGAGGAAGAGGCGCTGGCGGGCGTACCGGAAAGCGGCCTTGAAGCGCTCAAGGCCAATGCCGAAGCCAAGGGTCTGGAAGGCTATCGCATCACCCTGGACTTCCCGAGCTTCTTCCCGGTGCTCAGCTATGCCGACAACCGCGAGCTGCGCGAGGAGGTCTACACCGCCTTCGTCACGCGCGCCTCGGAGAAGGGCCCCAACGCCGGTGAGTTCGACAACGGTCCGGTGATCGAGGAGATTCTGGCCCTGCGTCAGGAGCTGGCCGCGCTGATCGGCTTCGACGACTTCGCCTCGCTGTCGCTGGCGACCAAGATGGCCGACTCGCCGGCGCAGGTCATCGCCTTCCTGGATGACCTCGCCACCCGCGCCGTGCCGCAGGCGCGTGAAGAGTTCAACGAGCTGGCGGCCTACGCCACCGAGAGCCTCGGCATCGACGACCTGCAGCCGTGGGATGTCGGCTACGCCAGCGAGAAGCTGCGCGAGTCGCGCTACGCGATCAATCAGGAGCAGCTGCGTCCCTACTTCCCGGCGCCGCAAGCCATCGACGGGCTGTTCGAGGTCGTCAACCGCCTCTACGGCATCACCTTCAAACAGCGCGAAGTGCCGGTCTGGCACGAGGACGTCAGCTACTACGAGGTGATCGAGAATGACACCCCTATCGCCGGCTTCTATCTCGACCTCTACGCGCGTGAAGGCAAGCGGGGCGGTGCCTGGATGGATGAGTGCCGCGTGCGTCGTCGCCGCGAGGATGGCAGCCTGCAGTTGCCGGTCGCCTACCTGACCTGCAACTTCACCCGTCCGGTGGGCGATCGCCCGGCACTGCTGACCCACGATGAAGTGGTCACGCTGTTCCACGAGTTCGGTCACGGCCTGCATCACATGCTGACCCGTCAGGAAGTCGCCGAAGTCTCCGGCATCAATGGCGTGGCCTGGGACGCCGTCGAGCTGCCCAGCCAGTTCATGGAGAACTTCTGCTACGAGCGTGAAGGGCTGGATCTGATCGCACGTCACGTCGACACCGGCGAGCGTCTGCCGGATGACATGCTCGAGCGCCTGCAGGCAGCCCGCAATTTCCAGGCGGCGATGACCATGGTCCGCCAGCTGGAGTTCTCGCTGTTCGACTTCCGCCTGCATCATGAGCTCGACAAGCCGTCGGCCAGCGATGTCCAGGCACTGCTCGACGAGGTGCGCAGCAAGGTCGCCGTGGTGCCGGCGGTCGAGTTCAATCGCTTCCAGAATGGCTTCAGCCATATCTTCGCCGGCGGTTACGCCGCGGGTTACTACAGCTACAAGTGGGCCGAGGTGCTGTCGGCAGACGCCTTCAGTGCCTTCGAGGAAAGCGCAGTCTTCGATACCGCCACCGGCCAGCGCTTCCGTGACGAGGTACTGGCACGCGGTGGCTCGCGTGACGCCGCCGAGCTGTTCCGCGCCTTTCGTGGCCGTGACCCGCAGGTCGATGCCCTGCTGCGTCACTCCGGCATTAGTGCCCAGGCGGCCTGATCTCGCCCCGTCTCGTGATGGCGCAAGCCTGACCACGAGCCGCTGACCATGCGCCCCTGACCTTTACCGGTCGGGGGCGTATCATATGGCGCATCATCCGCCCGAGGCGGGATTGCCAGACCTACCCTGACCCTGACTGGAGGCACCATGTCTACCATCAAGCGCTTCATCGCCGGTGCCGTCTGCCCGCGCTGCGGAGCAATGGACCGCCTGCGCACCTGGGAGCAGGACGAGACCCGCTACCGTGACTGCGTGTCCTGCGACTTCTTCGAACAGCAAGCCATCGAGGAACCGCCGACCCTCGCCGAGATCTCCACGCGCGTGAGCGACCCTCGCGGGACGCCGGCGAGCGATGAGGTTCAGCCGGTGCGCATTCTGGATCCCGGCAAGCTGCACTGACATCTGCTGTAGCGCTGCGACATGAAAAAGCCCCGCCAATTGGCGGGGCTTTTTCATGTCATCTCGGCAGGATGATCAATTGATCACAGATCAGTCGACCACACCGCAGGCGACGCGCGAGCCGCCACCGCCCAGCTTGGGCGTATCGGTGTAGTTGTCACCGCCGGAGTGGATCATCAGCGCATGACCGCTGAGATCGCTTTCCTTGAGGCGCGGTGCCAGCACCGGCAGCGAGATCTTGCCATCGGCATCGACGCTCAGCGCCGGAAGGTCACCGAGGTGGCCATCACCGTAGGGGCCCTGGTGGGTACCGGTCTCTTCTGGATCGAAGTGGCTACCTGCCGCGGCGGCGGCGACGGTCTCGCCATCCTTCTCGGCCGGTTCGCAGCTGGCATTGGCATGCAGGTGGAAGCCGTGGATGCCGCTCTCGAGCCCCTCGATCTTCGGCGTCAGCAGCAGACCATCATCGGTATCCTCGGCCATGACACTGCCGACGGACTCACCGACGCCATCACTACTGACGCGATGCATTTCCACCTCGGTGGCGGCCTGGGCGACGCCGCCGAACAACCAGGCGCCGAGCGCCACCGTCGCGGCGGTCTTGAGGGGCTTTCTGGAAGAGGTCGTAAAGGATGCCGTGTGCTGTGTCTCGTGATTCATGAGCAATCTCTCCATCACTGAGGCCGGCGTCACTGCTGACGCCTTGAGTGGCTTGCGGGCCGCTGTCACTAGCGGCTACCCGTCAGACCTCAGGGCGAGCGACGTCACATTCAATGGCGCTCTTCCAATTACTTGCCGTGCACGCCCGGCGCGCGTGACTCAACGAGAAGAGATCCCCAGATTTTCCAGCACCTTGAGACACGGTTCGGCCTGATTGAGGGTATAGAAGTGCAGGCCCGGCGCGCCGCCATCCAGCAGACGCTGACTCATGCGCGAGATCACCTCGGTGCCGAAGGCCTGAAGGCTCTCGCTGTCATCGCCATAGCTCTCGAGCTGCCGGCGGAGCCAGCGCGGGATGTCCGCCCCGCAGGAATCGGAGAAACGCGCCAGCCGGGTGTAGTTGGTGATCGGCATGATCCCCGGGATGATCGGCTGCTGAATACCGGCGGCACGCGCGCGCTCCACGAAGTGGAAGTAGGCATCGGCATTGAAGAAGTACTGGGTGATGGCGATATCGGCGCCGGCCTGCATCTTGCGCGCGAAGTTCTCGAGATCGCTGTGGTAGTTGTCGGCCTGCGGATGGCACTCCGGATAGGCCGCCACCGCGATCTCGAAGTGATCGCCGGTCTCCTCGCGCACGAACTCGACCAGCTCGTTGGCATAACGCAGCTCGCTGCGCGAGCCCATCCCGGAGGGCAGGTCCCCGCGCAACGCCACCAGGCGCTTGACGCCCTGCTCGCGATATTGCGCCAGGATCTCACGCAGCTCGCCGCGGTCACTGCCGACACACGACAGGTGCGGCGCGGTACAGATGCCGCTGGCGCTGACCGACTGCACGGTGTTGAAGGTGCGCTCGCGCGTGGAGCCGCCCGCGCCATAGGTGACGGAGAAGAACTCCGGCTCCAGCGCCGCCAGCTGATCACGAACCCCCTTGAGCTTTTCACGCCCGGCCTCGGTATTCGGCGGGAAGAATTCGAAGCTGATCCCTGACGGATGTTCGCTTGCACTCATGGGGCGGCCCTCGTGGTCGTCGTGTCCGGCATTGATGTCGTTATCGCCGCACACTTCGCGGTGTGCGTGCAGCAATACACGTCCGGCACGTCACGCCACCGCCCCTGTACTGCATATCGAGCATTCTGACCGCCGCCGCCGACCCCGGCCAATGAAAGGTTTTCGCCTCAACTTCAATACCATTCATATAAGAAAGTGCGTGTTTATAACCATTGCTGACAGTGGCGTCCTGCCCCTTAGTCCTGTCCCTCAGTCCTGCCCCTCACCAGCCGCGCAACCACGCGATGCGCAGCCGGATCAAGGAAAGACGCAATGCGCGTCATTCATGGGATGACGCTGACAGGGGCCACACGGCATGATGAGCCAAAAGGACAATGACGCTTCACAAGGAACCGTGATGGACCACATCGATCTGCAGCAACCGCTCTGGATGCTGATCACCTTCGTCGCTCTCGGCGCCCTCTGCGCACGCCGCCTCGCGATCGACCCGCGCCCCATCGCCACCTTGCTGATCTATGTGATCGCGCCGCTGACCTTCTTCCGCGGGCTGGTGCTCGGCGAGCCATCGCTGAGTGATCTGGGCCTGACGCTGGGACTGTTCTCGCTGGCCAGCAGCATCTGCCTGCTGGTGCGCCCACTGGCCGCGAAGTTCTTCCCGCCGCAGGAAGCCGCCCTGCTCGCCTTCTCCTCGGGCACCGGCAATACCGGCTACTTCGGCCTGCCGGTCGCGATGCTGTTGCTGCCGCCGGAAGGCGTGGCCCAGTACCTGTTCTGCCTGCTCGGCATCACGCTGTATGAGTTCACGCTGGGCTTCTATGTCAGTGCGCGCGGGCAGTTCTCGATGCGCCAGAGTCTGGTCAAGATCGTGCGTCTGCCGCTGATCTACGCCTTTCTGGCCGCCCTGCTGGTGGGGACGCTGGGGCTCGAGGTACCGGGGGCGGTGATGGAGGGACTCGACTACTTCAAGTACAGCTACACGGTGCTGGGCATGATGATCATCGGCATGACGCTGGGCGGTGTCAGCCTGCGCGAGATCGACCCGCGCTTCATTCTGGCGGCAACCGGCCTGCGCTTCGTGATGTGGCCGCTGCTGAGTCTGGGCAGCGTGATGCTGCTGGGCAGCCTGTTCGCTCTCGACCCGGTGCTGGCGCAGGTGTTGCTGCTGCTGGGCGTGGTGCCGATGGCCGCCAATGTGGTCGTGCTGGCCATCGAGCTGAATATCCAGCCGGCCAAGGGCGCGATCGCGGTGATGCTGACCACCCTGGCGGCGCCGCTGATCATCCCGCTGTATCTGTCATGGATGCTGGCGATCAGCGGCCTGGGGTGAGGCTCAGGCGCCGGCCATCTCAGGCGTGACGGCGTCGGGCGTCGCGGCCGGCGCCGGACGCGGCATCAGATGGCGCGGCGCCGTCTCGAGGATCTGACCCTGCCAGTCGATCAGGTGCAGCGCGCCTTCGGCATCTTCCGCCAGCGCGGTGCAGTGCTCGACCCAGTCGCCGTCGTTGCAGTAGAGCACGCCTTCCTCGACCCGGAAGCCCGCCTGGTGGATATGCCCCCCGACATAGCCATCCAGCCCTTCGAGACGCGCCTGGCGCATGGCGGCTTCCTCGAACTGGGCCACATAGCGCTGGGCGGTGCCACTACGACGCTTGAGCGCGCTGGCCAGCGACCAGTACGGCAGCCCGAACATGCCACGCGCGCGGTTGCACCAGCGATTGAGCGACAGGATGAAGCCGTGCATGCCATCGCCCAGCTTGAGCAGCCACGGCGCGATGCGCACATGGGTGTCGAATTCGTCGCCGTGGGAGACCAGCAGGCGGCGACCGCTGCCGGTGGTATGGATCGCGCGCCGCTCGATGCTCACGTTGTGCAGCTTCAGGCCGCACAGGCGACGGAAGGCGGCATCATGATTGCCGGGAATGTAGATGACCTCACAGCCACTGCGCGCCAGACGCAGCACCCGTGCCACCAGCGCCTGCTGGTCCTTGTCGAGCACCGCACGCTTGCGCATCGCCAGCAGGTCGACGATATCGCCGACCAGATACAGGCGTTCGGGGCGCACGCGACGCAGCAGCTTCGCAAGCAGCGCCGCCTGGCAGTCCGGGGTCCCCAGGTGCACATCGGAGATGAACAGCGTGCGAACCTGACCGAGAGCGTCGGGAGCAGGCGGCATTTCAGCACGGGGAGCCGATTGCGGAGCGGTCATGTCAGTCACCTCTGGGTTGCCAGGCGGAATCGACAGGCGAGGCCCAGATGGCCCCTGTCGTTGCCCAGCAAGACTGAGGGGAGGCGATGACATACCCGTAACAGCGACATGAAAAAGCGATGACAGCCATTGCCATCAATCACTTGCAGCATGAATGAAGGGAAGATCGCGGGCTTTTTTACGCCTGAGGGTCGTTGGCGCCCGCCATGGCCCGCCGCCGAGCGCGCTTCTGACGATACATGCGGTCATCCGCGATATGGATCAGATCATCGACATCCACATCGCCCTGCAATACCGGGTCGTGGGTGACGCGCCCGATGCTGACCTCGACCGGGAAGGGAATTTGCTGCTCCAGGCGTTGCTCCTGAAGATGGCGCATCAGCTGGGTCGTCGCCTGCTGGCTGGCCATATCACAGGCTCCGGGCATCACGACCAGGAATTCATCGCCGCCCAGGCGGCATGCCAGCCCGTCTTCACCGGCCGCCTGGGCGACACTCCGGGCCACCAGCTGGATCAGGCGATCGCCCTCGGCGTGCCCGAAGCTGTCGTTGACGTGCTTCAGGCGATCGACATCCACGAACAGGATCGACATGCATTGCCGGGTGCTCGTGCTCTCGGCCAGCATCCGCTCGAGAAAATCAAAGCCGAAACGGCGATTGGGCAGCCCCGTCAGCAGATCATGATTGGCGCGGTATTCCAGCTCGTTCTGCTGGGTGAGCAACCGCTGATTCATGTCGTGCAATTCGAGATTGCGCGCCTCCAGCGTGCGCTGCAGCCGGATGGTGCGATGGAAGGTCGAGGCTCGGGCATGCGCCAGTGCCGGCGCAATGAAGAGGGTCCCCAGGATATAGGCACCACCCGCACCGGCCAATGTCGTCAACGACAAGGGACTCAGCCACACATAGATGGGCACATAACACAGTATCAGCGGCAGGCTGCTGGCCAGCTGGTAGCGCCAGCCCCACACCAGCCAGGCGGGCATGGCGATCAGCATGCAGGTCGAGAAACTCAGGTTCCACAACGTCAGCGTCAGCGCATCCGGAATCAGCGCGGCACCGAAGCAGAAGAACAGGTTGGCGGGTATCGCACCGGCCAGCAGGATTCTGTCCGCGTACGCATCGCCGCGGCGCAGCTGGAGGATGCACAGCAGGCAGCAGAGGAAGATGATCAGCCGCCCCACCCACAATGCCTGCCAGGCAGACGGCACCTGGAAATAGTCAAACAGCAGGAAGCAGGCGAAGCACGCCATGGCGAACATGATGAAGGTATTGTTGATTCGCGTGCGATAGTGCTGCGCTTCGATATCCGAACCGTCCCTGCCCGGCAATATCAGATGTTCATGAAGCGGCATGTTCCATCCTCGACACTCGGTAGCATCAGCCAATGTTACACCGCGCGCAGAGCACACCTCACTGGAATAAAGAGTTGATCAGTAAACGCAAGATTACCGTCTGCCTGATAGAACAATGTGCTGTGTCATCAGGCCGGCCAGGCGAAGCAAGGGCAAAGAGGCGTCGGCAACACAAACGCGCCGGCAACACGAACGAAAGCGCCCTGCTGTCGTCATCCACCTCGATGGCGACAGCAGGGCGCTGAAGGTAAAGCCAAGGCCAAGGCAATACCAGGTCACGGCCAGCTCACGGCCTGAGCGTCATGACACCTTCTGGCGCACCCCGGCCGGCACATAGATGCGTGCAGAGGCGGCATCTCCCAGCCAGTACCCCGAGAAGATGCCATACAGCCCTGCCGCCATCAGCCCGCCGATGAACAGCGTGAAGTGGGTGATGTCGCCCAGCGGCAGGAAGCTGATGATCAGCGTCACCGCCGAGGAGACCAGCAGCGCCTTGACCGCCGCGACGTTGACGCCCTTCTCGAAGAAGTACTCGCCTTCCGCGCTGTCGGTGAACAGCGCCTTGGTGTTGATGCCGCCCTTGTTGACCAGATAGTGGTCAAACAGGATCACGCCATACACCGGGCCGATGGCCGCGGCGAGGATGCCCACGGTGTACTGGATGATCTCCGGGTTGTTGAACAGATTCCACGGCGTGATGAAGATGGAGCCGACGGCGGCGAGCATGCCGCCCATGCGCCAGCTGATGCGGGACGGTGCCACATTGGAGAAGTCGAACGCCGGGGACACGAAGTTGGCCACGATGTTGATGCCGATGGTCGCCAGCACCAGGGTCAGGATGCCCAGCGCTGCCGCGACGCCATTGTCGATGCGGGCGACGGTCTCCATCGGGTCATGCAGCATCTCGCCGAAGATGGGCTGCGTACCGGACACCACCACCACGGTGATGACGGCAAACAGCAGGAAGTTGACCGGCAGGCCCCAGAAATTGCCGCGCTTCACATCCCCGGGGGTAGCGCAGTAGCGCGAGAAGTCCCCGAAGTTGAGCGTCGGCCCCGCGAAGTAGCCCGCCACCAGTGCCGCGGCGATCACCATCTGCCACAGGGCGTCGCTGCCAGAGAGCGTCTTGCTGCCCAGCGTGAAGCTGATGTTGTCCCAGCCGGCCTGCCAGACGATCCAGCCCGCCAGCGCGAACATCACCACATAGACGGCTGGCCCGGCGAAGTCGATGAAGCGGCGCACCGCATTCATGCCCCACCAGAACACCAGCGCCTGCAGCACCCACATGAACAGGAAGCAGTACCAGCCCAGCTGCGAGAGCCCGAACAGCTGGGTCTCGGTCAGTCCCTCCAGCGACGGCACATAGCGCAGCAGCACCAGCATCAAGGCATGCGCCGCCAGATATGTCTGGATGCCGTACCACACCACCGCGATCAGCCCGCGGATGATCGCCGGAATGTTGGCACCATATATGCCGAAGGACTGACGGCAGACCACCGGGAAGGGCACCCCCGTCTGCTGGCTGGGCCGCGAGATCAGATTGGCGAACACCTGCACCACCAGAATGCCGACCAGCATCGAGACCAGAATTTGCCAGCTGGCCAGCCCCAGGGTGAACAGACTGGCGGCAAAGACGTAGCCACCGACGCTGTGCACATCGGACATCCAGAACGAGAAGATGTTGTACCAGTTCCAGTTCTGCTCGCAGGGGGCGAGGTCCTCATTGATGAGCCGCTTGCTCGCGTTGCTCAGATCAGGGGGAGTCTGGGGTGTCATTGTTGTCTCCAGAGGGGCTTGTGGGCCATGGGCCAGTCACGAGGCGTCATGCCTCGCCATACCCTCCCCTTATCAACAAGCGTGCCAGTGAAACACTTGTTGCGGATTTTCAATCTCCAAGCGTTTTCCCCAGGGCCCGCTCTGCGCAACACCCCTGCCAGTAATGCCATGCGCGCGGCAACCCCTTAGACATCAGGCACCATCAACTTCCGCTGTATTAGCCATATGCACCACAGCAGCGCACCGCCAATGAAACGAACGTTGCGCCAGCAGGTGTCGCCGCGACTGGCACGGATGCTGCTCGTGTTTTGTGTGCTCCGCTCGTACGGCCCTGCATCCGACGCGCGCCATCACGAAAAAGCCCGACACGCGAAAGTCCATCACGAGCCCCCATCATGAGAGAGCCCGCCATGTTGCATCTCAAGGTCATCAATCCCAACACCAGCCAGGCGATGAGTCAGCAGATGGCGCACTCGCTGCAACGGCAGCTCGCCCGGGACGTCCACCTCGAGGTGCTGACTGCCGAGCATGGCGCCCCCAGCATCGAGACCGCCGTGGAGGAAGCCATGGCGGTGGTCGCGCTGCTGGCGCTGATCGCCCGTGATCGTGAGGGCCTGCTGGAGACCCCGCCCGCCGATGGCTATCTGCTGGCCTGCTTCGGTGACCCCGGCCTCGAGGCCGCCCGTGAACTGAGCCCCGTGCCGGTGATCGGCATCGCCCAGGCCGCCATGCACATGGCCACGCTGGCGGCTCCCTCCTTTGCCATCGTCACCAGCATGACCAGCACGCTGCCGATGTCCGAGCAGCTGCTGGAGCGCTATGCGATGCGCCCTCTGTGCAAGGCGCTGCTGGCCTGTGACGTACCGGTACTCGCGCTGTCCGAGGCGCGCACTCCCCCCGCGGCATTGCTGGAGAGCTGTGAACACGCCAGAGCCAGCGGTGCCGGCAGCATCGTGCTGGGCTGCGCTGCGATGGGGCCGCTGCGTGATGCCATCGCGTCAGAGATCGGCCTGCCGGTGGTCGACCCGCTGCTGGCGGGGCGCGACCTGCTGCTGACCCTGATGCGCCAGCCCGCTGTCGCTCGCACGATGCAAGCGGGTGAGGTGAAACCTCTCAGCGGTGTCTTTGCCCAAGGCCTGGTGGCCCTTTGACCCGCCAGCAAACTGCCCTTGGCTGGCGCCTCGCGACCGAAACGCAAACGCCCCCTCACTGCTGCCAGTGAAGGGGCGTTTGCTTTGGCCAACTCTGACTCAGTGCTTGTCGTTCGACTCTCCCGAGAGGCTGCGATCGCCGACCACCGCCGTCACCAGCTTGCCGATGCTCAACCCCTGCACGAGGATCGAGAACAGCACGATGATGTAGGTGGTGACCACCAGCGGCTCGCGGAAGTCGCCTTCAGGAATCGCCAGTGCCAGCGCCACCGAGATGCCGCCGCGCAGGCCACCCCAGGTGAGCACGCGCGTGGTGCCGGGGCGGAAGGTGTACCAGCGGCGCAAGAGGCTCAGCGGAAGGCCGATCAGCGCCAGGCGCGAGAGCAGGATCACCGCCACCAGCACCAGCGCGATGCCGATCGAGGTCAGCGTGATCGGCATCAGTACCAATTCGAGGCCGATCAGCACGAACAGCACCGCGTTGAGAATCTCGTCGACCAGCTCCCAGAAGCCGTCCAGATAGCGGCGGGTGTTGTCGGACATGGCGCCATCACGCGCCATGTTGCCGATGATCAGCCCCGCCACCACCATCGCGATGGGGCCGGAGACATGCAGCGCCGAGGCCAGCGCATAGCCGCCCAGCACCAGCGCCAGACTCAGCATCACCTCGACCTGATACTGGTCGATGCTGCGCATCAGCTGGTAGACCAGCGCGCCCAGCGCCAGCCCGAGCAGGATGCCGCCGCCGGCTTCCTCGAGGAACAAGAGCCCCATGTGGCCGAGCTCGACCTCACCGCTGCCGGCCGACGCCGCACTCAGCAGCGCGGTGAACAGCACCACCGCCACGCCATCATTGAACAGCGATTCGCCGACGATGCGGATCTCCATGTCGGCAGGCGCGCCGGCACTGCGCATGATGCCGAGCACGGCGATCGGGTCGGTGGGCGAGATCAGCGCACCGAACACCAGACAATACAGGTAGGGCACCTCGATACCGGCCCACTGGAACAGCCACCAGGCGGCGGAGCCGATCACCAGCGTCGAGATCAGCACGCCCAGCGTGGCCAGCAGGCCGATGGAGCGCCGGTAGGCCTTGAGGCGCGAGAGGTCCACGTGCAGCGCGCCGGCAAACAGCAGGAAGGACAGCATGCCGTCCATCAGCAGGCTGTTGAAATTGATACGTGCCAGCCAGTCTTCCGCGGTATCGGCCACGACGGTGGTCACCGCGAAGTGATCGAGCCCGATCACGCCCAGCGACAGCACCAGGCCGATGGCCATCACGCCGATGGTAGGCGGCAGCCGCAGGACGCGATGATTGAACCACATGCACACGGCAGTGATGGTGATGAACAGTGCAGCGAGATTGAGCATCCGAAAATGGTCCTTTGCAGTGGCGCCGATACCCCTGATGGCATGACGTCCTTGTCATTCTTTCCAGTTCTTCTGTCGCGTGAGCGGCCGCGTGGCTGCCCAGAGTGGCTCATGGCTACCAGAGATCGCCGTGGCGTTCACGGTGGCAGAGATAGAGACGCAGCTCGAACTCACGTTGATGATACTCCGGCTGCATGTGACAGCAGAGCCGGTAGAACGCCTTGTCGTGGGCCTTCTCGCGCAGATGCGCCAGCTCATGCACCACGATCATGTTGATCAGCGGCTCCGGCAGCCGCCGGAACAGCGACGAGATACGGATCTCGTTCTTGGCCTTGAGCTTGTTGCCCTGCACCCGCGACACGAAGGTGTGCAGCCCCAGGGCGTTGTCGATGACGTGAATCCGGTCGTCGTAGATCACCTTGCTGATCGGCGCCGAGCTGCGCAGATACTGATTCTTCAGCGCCATGGTGTAGTCATGCAGCGCCCGCGCACCCTGCAGCTGATGAGGCTCGGGATACCTGCCGAGAAAGAAGGCTGCCGTCTTGCCCGACGCCAGCAGTTCACTCGCCTGCTGTTGGATCTCGGGGGCGTAACCCTTGAGATAGCGTAGATCAGCCACTGGGCATCTCTCCTGTTGCTGTCCGAAGGAGGGCCAGAGACAAGAAAACCCGCCGAGGCGGGTTTTCTTGTCATGGCGCCGAAAGCGAGGGGCGAGACGTCCGCCACCTGCCAGGCCTGTCGAGCTAGCGGATTTACAGGCCAGCGGCAGCCTTGAGGCCAGCGGCACGATCGGTCTTTTCCCACGGGAAGGCGGTGAAGGTTTCGGTCTTCTGCTCGCCGCTCACGTCGGTCCAGCTGTAGCTGTGCTCGAACGGCTCACGACCGAAGTGGCCGTAGGCAGCGGTCAGCTGATACATCGGATGCGCCAGGTCCAGCATGGTGGTGATGGCGTACGGACGCAGGTCGAAGTGCTCGCGCACCAGCTCGACGATCTTGGCATCGCTGATCTTGCCGGTGCCGAAGGTGTTGATCGAGACGGAGGTCGGCTCGGCGACACCGATGGCGTAGGAGACCTGGATCTCGCACTTGTCGGCCAGGCCGCTGGCGACGACGTTCTTGGCCACGTAGCGACCGGCATAGGCGGCGCTGCGGTCGACCTTGGACGGGTCCTTGCCGGAGAAGGCGCCACCACCGTGACGGGCCATGCCGCCGTAGGTGTCGACGATGATCTTGCGACCCGTCAGACCACAGTCACCCACCGGGCCACCGATGACGAAGTTGCCAGTCGGGTTGATGTGGTATTCGGTGGTCTCGGACAGCCACTCGGCCGGCAGCACCTGCTCGATGATCTCGCGCTTGACCATCGCGCGCAGGTCTTCCTGGGACACTTCCGGGTCATGCTGGGTCGACAGCACGACGGCTTCGACGGCGACCGGCTTGCCGGCTTCGTCGTAGCGGAAGGTGACCTGGCTCTTCGCATCCGGGCGCAGCCACGGCAGCATGCCGTTCTTGCGCAGTTCCGCCTGACGCTCCACCAGACGGTGGGCGTAGTGGATCGGCGCCGGCATGAAGGAGTCGGTCTCGTTGGTGGCGTAGCCGAACATCAGGCCCTGGTCGCCCGCGCCCTGATCTTCCGGCTTGGTGCGATCGACGCCCTGGGCGATATCGATGCTCTGCTTGCCGATCAGGTTGAGGACACCACAGGTCTCGCCGTCGAAGCCGACGTCGGAAGAGGTATAGCCGATATCGGTGATGACACGACGTACCAGCTCCTCGAGATCCACCCACGCGCTGGTGGAGATCTCACCGGCCACGATGGCAACGCCTGTCTTGACGAGCGTTTCGCACGCCACGCGTGCCTGCTTGTCGCGCGCGATGATGGCATCGAGCACGGCGTCGGAAATCTGGTCGGCAATCTTGTCCGGATGCCCTTCGGACACGGACTCGGATGTGAAGAGTGAGTATTCGCTCATTGGTCCTCGACCCTCTTTTCGGATGCGGGGATGATTCGGCCACTGACGGCAGACTGCGTTGACGACCGAGTAGAAACACGCTTGCGGCGCACGATGAAGCTCAACACGGGCGGTTGAGCCTCGGGGGGGCGAGTTTACACGCCACTTATGTGAGTTCCTAGCGCAATGGGGCCCGTGGGGCCGTCCAATCGAGACCTTTTTGCGACAAGCGCTGCACACAGGGTAATAAGCCGTTGCCACCTTTGGACGAGCGCACATCCCGGATGCGATTTGCCGCGCCCTGTCATCTCGGTGACAATACCCGCCCGGAGATCACGCTCGGACGCGAGTCCGCGCGTACAAGGTTCACGCGACGCACTGTCCTTTCCGGCGCACTGTTTCAGGCGCACAGTCCTGAAGGAGATCCAGGCAGCAGCATGCCCTGGCTCTCGGGATGCACTGAGCGTCCGGCGCAGCACGCCGTGATTCATTGCCCCACTCTTGACGCCCGCAGGCGAGGAGCTACTGCATGCCTTCCCGTTTTGACCTGGCCAACGCCATCCGTGCACTTTCCATGGACGCCGTTCAGAAGGCCAAGTCTGGCCACCCCGGCGCCCCCATGGGCATGGCCGACATCGCTGAAGTGCTCTGGAACGACCACCTCAAGCACAACCCGGCCAACCCGAACTGGGCCGATCGTGACCGCTTCGTGCTGTCCAACGGCCATGGCTCCATGCTGCTCTACTCCCTGTTGCACCTCTCGGGTTATCAGCTGAGCCTTGAAGACCTGCAGAACTTCCGCCAGCTGCACGCCAAGACCGCCGGTCACCCGGAATACGGCTACGCGCCGGGCATCGAGACCACCACCGGTCCGCTGGGTCAGGGTCTGGCCAATGCCGTCGGCATGGCGATCGCCGAGAAGACACTGGCGGCGCAGTTCAACCGTCCGGGTCACACCGTCGTCGACCACACCACCTGGTGCTTCCTGGGTGACGGTTGCATGATGGAAGGCATCTCCCACGAGGTCGGCTCGCTGGCCGGCACCCTGGGTCTGGGCAAGCTGATCGCCCTGTATGACGACAACGGCATCTCCATCGATGGCGAAGTCGAAGGCTGGTTCACCGATGACACCGCCAAGCGTTTCGAGTCCTACGGCTGGCACGTCGTCTCCAACGTCGACGGCCACAAGCCGGAAGAGATCAACGCCGCCATCGCGCTGGCCAAGAGCCACGACGACAAGCCGAGCCTGATCATCTGCAAGACCGTGATCGGCTTCGGCTCCCCGAACAAGGAAGGCACCGAGTCCTGCCACGGCGCGCCGCTGGGTGGTGACGAAGTCACTGCCACCCGCGAGAAGCTGGGCTGGACCCACGCGCCCTTCCACGTTCCGGAAGACATCTATCAGGGTTGGGACGCCAGCGAGCGCGGCGCCAAGCTCGAGAGCGACTGGGATGCACGCTTCGCCCGTTACGCCGAAGCACACCCGGAACTGGCCGCCGAGTTCACCCGTCGCCTGGAAGGCAAGCTGCCGCACGCCCTGACCAGCGAGAAGATGATCGAGGATGCCCAGGCCGCCGGCGACAGCCCGGCCTCGCGCAAGGCCTCCTTCGAGTGCCTGAACCAGCTCGGCCCGCAGCTGCCGGAACTGCTCGGCGGCAGTGCCGACCTGGCCCCGTCCAACCTGACCTTCTGGAAGGGCGCCCAGGCGATCACCCGCGAAGACTTCAGCGGCAACTACCTGCACTACGGTGTGCGTGAGTTCGGCATGGGCGCGATCATGAACGGCGCCGGTCTGCACGGCGGCTTCATCCCGTACGGCGCGACCTTCCTGATCTTCATGGAATACATGCGCAACGCCGTTCGCATGGCCGCCCTGATGGGTCAGCAGGCCGTCTACGTCTTCACCCACGACTCCATCGGTCTGGGCGAAGATGGCCCGACGCACCAGCCGATCGAACAGCTGACCAGCCTGCGCACCACGCCGAACCTGTCCACCTGGCGTCCGGCGGATGCCGTGGAGACAGCGGCAGCGTGGGATGCGGCCATCAAGCGTCACTCCGGCCCGACCGCGCTGATCCTGTCGCGTCAGAACCTGCCGCACCAGAACCGCGACAAGGCCCAGCTGGCCAACATCAGCCGTGGCGGTTACGTGCTGAAGGACGCCGCCAACGGCCAGCCGGAAGTGATCCTGATCGCCACCGGCTCCGAAGTCGGCCTGGCGATGGATGCCGCTGCCGAGCTGGAAGCCGCCGGTCGCGCCGTGCGTGTCGTGTCCATGCCGGCCACCGACCTGTTCGATGCGCAGGACGCGGAATACCGCGAATCCGTGCTGCCGTCTTCCGTCACCGCGCGCGTGGCGATCGAAGCCGGTCATCGTGACTACTGGTTCAAGTATGTCGGCCTGAACGGCGACATCATCGGCATGGAGACCTTCGGGGAATCCGCGCCGGCTGGCGACCTGTTCAAGCACTTCGGTTTCACGGTCGAGAACGTGGTCGAACGCGCCAACAAGCTGCTGGGCTGATCACCGCCTGACCCACCCTGTCGATGACGGAGTGGGATGCAGATCGACGCCGCCGCCTCCCGCTGGGAGCGGCGGCGTTTTCGTCTGTGCGACACTCGAGGAGCCCTCAAGCGTCACCGGCTGTCGCCTGTAGTCGACGTGGCTCACACGAGTCGCGTCTTGATGACACGATTCATCCTGCATGAGCGGTCATTCTCCGGCGATCATGCCCGCGACAGACAGCGCAGACGGCGACTACACAACCCCTCCAGTTGGGTAGTGTGACTACGTGTCCTTAGACGAAAAAAACCAGAAATCAGGCGCTTGCGCGCCTTTCGCTCCCTCCGCCCAGCAAAGCGATGCGCTACCATGGACCCCCTGAAAAACACTCGGAACACGACATCCTTGAACCACCAGCCGCCTCTGCCCACCGCCGATGCTCCCCAGGGAGACAAGGCGTCCCGACGCCAGGGAAACGCTCCCTTGCGAGTGGCCATCAATGGCTACGGACGCATCGGTCAGTGTGTGCTGAGAGCGCTGGTAGAACGTGAAGCACGCGGTGAGGCACTGCCGCTGGAAGTGGTCGCGATCAACGAGCTGTCAGACCTGGACACCATCACCTATCTGACCCGCTACGACACCACCCACGGCCGCTTCCCCGGCACGGTGGAACAGCGCGACGGCCAGCTGGTCGTCAACGGCCATGCGATCAGCATCCTGTCCGAGGCCAATCCAGATTGCCTGCCCTGGCGGGCATTGGGGATTGACCTGGTGCTGGAGTGCTCCGGCAGCTTCAAGGACCGCGCCACCGCCGAGCGTCATCTAGCGGCAGGCGCCGGACGGCTGCTGTTCTCCCAGCCCGGCGATACCGACGCCGATGTCGATGCCACCATCGTGTGCGGCATCAACCAGTCGGCGCTGGCCCCCGCCGAGGCGGGACAGGCAGGCAGCGGCATGCGCATCGTCTCGGCGGCGTCGTGCACCACCAATTGCCTGATTCCGATTCTGACGGTGCTGGAAGAGGCCTTCGGACTGGAGCGCGGCGTCACCACCACGGTGCACTCGGCGATGAACGACCAGCCGGTGATCGACGCCTACCACCAGACGGACCTGCGCCTGACGCGCTCGGCGATGAGTTCGATCGTGCCGGTGGACACCGGCCTGGCCAAGGGCATCAACCGCCTGATGCCGCACCTGGAAGGACGCTTCGAATGTCTGCACCTGCGCGTGCCGACCATCAACGTGTCCTGCATGGACATGTCCATCGAGGTGAAGCGTGACGTGAGCGCCGCTGAGGTCAATGACCTGCTGCGCGAGGCCTGCGCCCAACGACTGCAGGGCCTGATGGGATTGAGCGAGGAGCCGACGGCCTCCATCGACTTCAACCACGATCCGCGCTCGGGTATCGTGGATGCGACCCAGACCCGTGTTGCCGGCGGCCGGCTGATCAAGATGCTGTGCTGGTTCGACAACGAATGGGGCTTTGCCAATCGCATGCTGGACGTCGCCACCCATTGGCACGCCTGCGAGATGACAACGCCTCTGGCGAGGGAAGCTCTCTCCACCGATTCACGACCAAGGAACCCGTCATGAACGTGCAAACGATGACCGCCCTCGACCTGTCCGGAAAGCGTGTGCTGATCCGCGAAGATCTCAACGTGCCGATCCGCGACGGTCAGGTGACCAGCGACGCGCGCATCCGTGCCAGCCTGCCGACCATCAAGGCGGCACGCGACGCCGGCGCACGCGTGATGCTGATGAGTCATCTGGGCCGCCCCACCGAGGGTGAGCCGGAAGACCAGTTCTCGCTGGCACCGGTCGCGGCACATCTGGGCGAGCTGCTGGGCAGCCCGGTGCGCCTGATCAACGACTACCTCGACACGGCACCGGATGTCGCCGAAGGCGAGGTCGTGCTGCTGGAGAACGTGCGCTTCAACAAGGGCGAGAAGAAGGACGAGGAATCCCTGTCCCGCGCCTACGCCGCGCTGTGCGATGTCTACGTGATGGATGCCTTCGGCACCGCGCACCGTGCCCAGGCCTCGACCCATGGCGTGGCACGCTTCGCCCCGGACGCCTGCGCCGGCCCGCTGCTGGCCGCCGAGCTGGAAGCCCTCGAGAAGGCACTCGCCGCACCGCGTGCGCCGATGGTCGCCATCGTCGGTGGCTCCAAGGTCTCCACCAAGCTGGACGTGCTCAAGGCGCTGTCCGACAAGTGCCATCAGCTGATCGTCGGTGGCGGCATCGCCAACACCTTCATCGCGGCGGCCGGTTACAACGTCGGCAAGTCCCTCTACGAGGCTGACCTGCTCGATACCGCTCGCGCACTGATGGACAAGGTCGAGATCCCGCTGCCGACCGACGTCGTCGTCGCCACCGAGTTCTCCGACAAGGCCGAAGCCGTCGTGCGCGCCGTCGCCGACGTCCAGGACGACGAGATGATCCTGGATATCGGTCCGGAGACCGCCTCGCGCTTCGGTGCACTGCTCAAGGACGCCGGCACCATTCTGTGGAACGGCCCGGTCGGCGTGTTCGAGATCGAACAGTTCGCCAACGGCACCGAACAGCTGGCGATGGCCATCGCCGAGAGCGACGCCTTCTCCATCGCCGGCGGTGGCGACACCCTGGCGGCCATCGACAAGTACGACGTCGAGTCGCGCGTCTCCTACATTTCTACCGGTGGCGGCGCCTTCCTCGAATACGTGGAAGGCAAGGTACTGCCGGCCGTTGCGGCATTGGAAGCCGCAGCAAGCTGAACCCGCCTGTGTCCTCATTGGCGCAGGCTTAGAGTCACGGCCACAAGGTCGCTCCCCGTCAGCTGACGGGGGGCACCCGACGCTTCTCCACTCGATTCCTCAAAAAGACAGGTGATGTCATGGCATTGATCAGCATGCGCCAGATGTTGGACCACGCAGCCGAGTACGGATACGGCATCCCGGCGTTCAACGTCAACAACCTCGAGCAGATGCGCGCCATCATGGAAGCCGCCGATCACACCGATTCTCCGGTGATCGTCCAGGCCTCCGCCGGCGCACGCAAATACGCGGGCGCGCCGTTCCTTCGCCACCTCATCCTGGCTGCGGTGGAAGAATTCCCGCATATCCCGGTGGTCATGCACCAGGATCACGGCACCTCGCCGGCAGTCTGCCAGCGCTCCATCCAGCTGGGCTTCAGCTCGGTGATGATGGACGGCTCGCTGGGCGAAGACGGCAAGACCCCGACCAGCTACGAATACAATGTCGATGTGACCCGTCGCACCGTCGAGATGGCCCACGCCTGTGGCGTGTCCGTCGAAGGCGAACTGGGTTGCCTCGGCTCGTTGGAAACCGGCATGGCCGGTGAAGAAGACGGCATCGGTGCCGAAGGCAAGCTGGACCACGACCAGATGCTGACCGACCCGGAAGAAGCCGCCGACTTCGTCAAGAAGACCCACGTCGATGCCCTGGCCATCGCCATCGGTACCTCCCACGGCGCCTACAAGTTCACCAAGCCGCCGACGGGTGACACCCTGTCCATCCAGCGCATCAAGGAAATCCACGCCCGCATCCCCGAGACTCACCTGGTGATGCACGGCTCTTCCTCCGTGCCGCAGGACTGGCTGGAAATCATCAACGAATACGGCGGCAAGATTCCGGAAACCTACGGCGTGCCGGTCGACGAGATCGTCGAAGGCATCAAGCACGGCGTGCGCAAGATCAACGTCGACACCGATCTGCGTCTGGCCTCTACCGGTTCCATCCGTCGCTTCATGGCGCAGAACCCGTCTGAATTCGACCCGCGCAAGTACCTGAAGGAATCCGTGAAGGCGATGCGCGACATCTGCATCGCCCGCTACGAAGCCTTCGGTGCCGCCGGTCATGGCAGCAAGATCGACCCGATCAACCTCGAAGCGATGTTCGAGCGTTACAACCGTGGCGAGCTGGACCCGAAGATCAACTGATCGGGCGGCACCCGCCAAGGCCTCCCTGCCAGCCTGCCCGCACGCAAGCAGGCTGGGAAAGAAGAGAAAGGCGACCCTTCGGGGTCGCCTTTTTTATACGCCTCAGGGTGCCAGCCTCTCGCGCACGCAGGTATCCTTTCGAGATTCCGTTTGGCATTGATCATTCATCACCGTATCGCAGGAGACATCATGGCCTCGCTCAAGGATCAACTGTCCGGGCTTGTCTATTCCACCGAACATGGCGCAACCTGCCCTGAGTGTCGGCGTGCCGAAGCCGAGTGCGAATGTGCCGACCTCGCCGAGCGTGAGCGCCTGGCAAGCCTCGATGGCGTGGTGCGTATCCGTCGCGAGACCAGCGGTCGCAAGGGCAAGGGCGTGACCACCGTGAGCGGGATTCCGCTCGCCGAGAAGGAACTCAAGGCCCTGGCCAAGACTCTCAAGCAGCGGTGCGGCACTGGCGGCAGCCTCAAGGATGGCATCGTGGAGATCCAGGGCGATCACCGCGAGACGCTCAAGGCTGAACTCACGCGGATGGGCTATACCGTCAAGCTGGCCGGTGGCTGAACGCCTGCTGCGCGCACCTTTGCCTTCCATCTCGCTGCACAAGGGATTTCCATGCTGAACTTCATCACGCCACGCCGGCCTTCGGCTCGCACGCTCTCGCTCTCTGGCCTGCTGCTGGCCACGCTCGGGCTGGGTGGCTGCATGACCGGCCCGGACTTCACGCAGCTGGAGGCACGCGTGGTGCCACAGCAGACCTTCACCGCACCACCGGATGCGATGCTGGAAGTGCGCCTGGTGGATGTCTCCCGCGCCGACGCCGAGGCCGGGCTGATTGCCAGTACCCGCTATGGCGGCCTGCGTGAAGGGCCTTTCCCGGTCAGCCTGCAGTACGACCGCAATGCCATCGAGGAGGGCCATCGCTATGCGCTGCAAGCCGATGTGCGCAGCGAGGGTCGCCTGTATTGGATCAATGACAGCGCGGTGCCGGTGCTGGGTGACACCAGCACCTCACAGGGCGAGGTCGAGATCCCGCTCACGCCGCTGCCGCGTGCGCTGGGCCACTGATGGCGCGTGCGCCCGGCCCGATCAGTACGTTCGACTTGACCAGTACGTTCGACTTGACCAGTACGCTCGACTTGACCTGTAGGCCCGTCTCTCACCGATAGGACACCCCAATGGATTGGCTGGAATACCTGTTACCTGTCTTCTTCCTTACCCCTCTGGGTGCCATCGCACTGGTGGTGCTGGGCATGCGCGGCCTGCATGAGCGGCGCATCCAGTCGCCGCTGACCCGCCGCCAGCTGCGTGAACCGGGCCAGAGCCTGCGCGATCGTCTCGACGAGGCCTTCCAGGCGCTGTTTCTCGACGGGGCGCTCGGGCCGCTCATCACCTTGAGTCCGCTGGTCTACGGCATGGGGCGCATGGTGTTCGGCGAAGAGCAGAACTGGCTTGAGTGGGCCGCCTACGGTCTGGCCTGTGCGCTGCTGGTGCTGGTGTTCGCGCTGCGCCTGACGCGTCACTTCCAGCGCATCCGCAAGCTCAAGCTGGGGCTGGCCTGCGAGCTGTCCATCGGTCAGGAACTCGACCAGCTGATCCGCCCGGAACAGCTGACCAGCATGGTCTATCACGACGTGCCGGCCGATGGCTTCCATATCGATCATCTGGTGGTCACCCCCGCCGGCGCCTACGCCATTCGCACCAAGGCGCGCTCGCGGCCGCTGGATGCGCTGGGCGCACTCAAGGATGAGGTCAAGCTCAAGGATGGTCGCCTGTACTTCCCGGGCTATCGCGAGCGCAAACCACTGCGCGAGACACGTACCGCACGCGACTGGACGGCCGCCTGGCTGAAACGTGAATGCGGTGTCGACGTGCCGGTGCAGGGGCTGCTGGCACTGCCGGGCTGGCAGATCGTGCGCGAGGGAACCCAGCGCGAGAATGACCCCGAGGTCGTCAATGGCGAGGGCCTGGCCGAGTGGCTGAGCACCCATTGCATGGCCCCCGAAGAGGGGTGCCCGAGCCTGGATGACGCCCTCAAGCAGCGCATCAACGAGGCGATTCTCGACCGCGTTCAGGCCGAGCGCCTCGCCACCAACTGATCCTCCGCCATGCTCCGGCCCCTCGGAGCATGGCCGCGCCAGACAAAGGCTTGCCAAGGCGCCCCGCCCGGCGTTAAATACGCGCCGGTCCAGCCTTGGCAACCTTATCGCGCTATCGCAATGATGGCGCTCTTGGCGACATATCCCGCATGAAACTCATCACCTTCGACGCTTTTCGTACCCTCGGCATTCCCGGTGTTCGTTATATCAAGCCGGAGCGCATGCTGGATCACCTCGACGAGATCCGCGCCGCCGATATCCTGCTGTTTCCCGAATACTGGCAGATCACCACCCTGGTCTACGGCCTCGGCAAACGCATCTTCCCCAGCCTGCCCAGCTACGCGATCGGCCACGACAAGGTCGAGCAGACACGCGTCTTTCAGGCCATCTGCCCGGACAATGTGCCACCGACCGAGATTCGCGGCGCCAGCCGTCAGGCAATCGACGATATCGAAGCGCGCTTCGGCTACCCGCTGATCGTCAAGGAAGTCAAAAGCTCGATGGGCGTCGGCGTGAAGCTGATCCAGTCGCGTAGCGAACTGGAAGCACATGCGGCGGAGCATCCGGTGCTGTATGCCCAGCCGCGCCTGGAGATCGACCGCGACCTGCGCATCGTGGTGGTGGGTGGCGAAGTCATCACCGCCTACTGGCGCGTCACGCCGCTGGGCGGCTATCGCTCCAATGTCAGTCAGGGCGGCGAGACGGCCTACGACAATATTCCGGCGCCCGCCATCGCCCTGGCCCTGCACCTGGCCGAGGCATTGAGTGTCGATCATGCCGGCTTCGATATCGCGATGGTCGATGGCCATCCGCTCGTGTTCGAGTTCAACCGCCTGTTCGGCAATCAGGGCATCCCGGACAGCTCGCGGCGCATCGGTGCCGCCATCCTCCGCCATCTGGCGCTCGACAGCAGCGACAACGACCCGACACCACCGCTACTGACGCCGCGCCGGGTGCGCCGCGCGACACTCGAGGAAACCGGCTGACATCTTGCGGGCGTGCCACGCGCTGCGCCCTTGCCTGCCCTGAACGACAAGACGCCGCCCAATGGGCGGCGTCTTGTCGTCTGGTACTGGCCGTTCAACCGGCCAGGCGGCTCATCTCCTCACAGGCGTGAGGGACGGCTGTGCGGGTCGCCTTCGATATGATCCTTGGGCGGGTCCTGCACCGGCTTGCCGGCGGCGGGAATGTCATCTTCCGGCAGATCCCATGAGCCCTCTTCCGTCCAGGGGTCATCTGCCGGGAATTCCTCGATGTTGATTTCCTTGACCGTGTAATCCGGCTGGTAGCGCAGGTCATAGTGCGCGGCACGCACGATGGAGATGCACAGCATCAAGGCCACTGCCAATAGCGGCACACCCCCGATGATGGAGGCCGTCTGCAGGGTCTCCAGCCCGCCGATGAACATCAGCACGATGGGCATGAACGACAGGGCGAAGGCCCAGAACAGGCGGTTCCAGCGCATCGGTTCTTCATCGACTTCCTTCTGGACCACAGCGGCCAGAATGTAGGAGATGGAGTCGAAGGTGGTCGCGGTGAAGATCAGCGCCAGCAGCGTGAAGGCGAAGATCACCACGTAGTCCAGCGGCAGCGTGTGCAGCATCGCGAAGATGGCTGCGGTCGGGCTCTGGTCATTGAGGATGGTGACCACGTCCAGCTCACCGGACAGCTGCAGGTAGAGGCCGTAGTTACCCATCACCATGAAGAACAGGAAGCAGCCCATGGTGCCGAAGAACATCGAACCGGCGACCATGGCGCGGATGGTGCGGCCCCGCGAGATACGCGCGATGAACAGCCCCACGCTGGGCGCGAACACCAGCCACCAGGCCCAGTAGAAGATGGTCCAGTCCTGCGGGAAGTGCGTGTCCTCGAAGCCCTTGAACTCGGCGAACGGTTCAAGCCAGGTGGCCATGTGGATCAGATTGCTCATCACGCGGCCCAGCGCATCCAAGCCGGTATTGGCCATGAACAGGGTCGGCCCCGCGATGAAGATGAACAGCAACAGGCCGACCGCCAGCCAGAAGTTGATGTCTGACAGCAGCTTGATGCCCTTCTTGAGGCCCACGTAGGCGCTGTAGCCGAACAGGGCGGTACACACCAGCAGCACCACGATCTGCGTGGTCAGCGACTTGGGCACCCCGAACAGCTCGTGCACCCCCTCGTTGATCATCGGTGCCGCCAGACCCAGGGTGGTCGCACCGCCGCCCAGCATGCCGAAGATGAAGCTGATATCGATCAGCTTGCCCAGCCAGCCATGCGCCAGCTTTTCACCCAGCACCGGCATCAGCGCCTCGGAAATCTTCAGCACGCTGTGGTGACGCACGTAGTAGAAGTAGGCGATCGGCACGGCGGGAATAAGGTAGATCGCCCATGCCAGCGGGCCCCAGTGGAAGATGCCGTAGGCCGCGGCCCATTCCGCTGCCTCCGGTGTCTGGCCTTCCACATGGAACGGGGGCGACTGATAGTAGTAGACCCACTCGATCATCGACCAGTACAGGATGGAGGCCCCGATACCGGCACAGAACAGCATCGCCGCCCATGAGACGATGGAGAATTCGGGCTTCTCCTCGGCATCACCGAGCTTTATCTGACCGATATCGCTGAAGATGATGTAGATCATGAAGCCGCCGGCCCCCACGCCGAGCAGCAGATAGAGCACGCCGAGCTTGCTGGTGACGAAGTTCTTGGCCGCCGATACCCACATCGCGCCCTGCTCGGGGAAGATGACCAGGGGCAGCGTCACTGCCAACAGCAGGAAGATCGAGCCGAAGAAGGTCGGCTTGTCGATCATGTCGAAGGGCTTTTCCGGCCGATCCCCCGCCGCCCTGGCGGATACCTTTCGGGTTTCCTTGCTCATATATAAGCCTCACTTATCGTTATTACTATGCATGATAACAGCTTATCATGAGTGATTGCGATACACGCATCCCCACTGCGTACAATCCTAGTACAACGATCCAAGCGCCTACGTAAAGTTAATTTAACGCAAGCAAGTCATTTATTAGCGCTTGGCAGGCCGTGGCGTTCAGGCCAAGAGAAGAGCAGGAAGCACGACGACAGGGCTGGCAGCGACAGGCAAATCAGCGGGAAAGGCACAGTCAGCACGACCCAGAACAGGCAGCGCAGAGGTGGATAGCAGCAGGAGAGAAGGCCCATAGGGGTCAGACGCAGGAAAAGCGGCAGATGTCAGGCCGGAAAGCAGGCATCCACCAGGGAACGGCACGGCTGCCGTTCCCTGGTGGGAGTAATCAGACTGGAGATGATCGGGCTGATGGCGCCTCGGGCTCAGTCGCCGCGCAGGCGCCCGCCCATCTCCTGGGCGAGATCCACCGCGAAGTGGTCCGTCATGCCGCCGATGAAGTCGAGCATGCGCCGATAGCTGCGGTAGAGATCCCAGTCCTTGGTCGGCGTGTTCTCGCCGATCAATGCCAGCACACGTTGATGCTTGAAGCTGGAGCGCCCCTTGGTATGCAGCTCATGCGCAGCGCCGATGAAGGCCTCGAGCAGGATACCCAGCGTGGTGTAGGCGCCGATCTCCAGCTTGGCCTTGCGCTCGTTGCGGAAGATCTTCTGGCGCGCCAGATTCTTGGCTTCCCGCACGCCCCAGCCGAGGTCGGGGTGGCAAAGGTCGAGCAGGTCTTCACTGAGCGTGCCGGCCAGCAGTTCCGTCTCGCGCTGCACGAAAGCCTCGGCGACATCATTGACGGCACGCTCCATCGCCGCGCCTCTCAACGCCGCCACCTTGCGCCGCTGGGAGGTGCCGCGGGCGACCACCTCCTGATATTCGCGCGGCTCGCCACCGCTGATGCCGGTGAGAATCTCGAACACTTCCTCGAACTGCAGGATGCCCATCTCGAGGCCATCTTCCAGGTCCAGCAGCGCATAGCAGATGTCATCGGCGGCCTCGACCAGCCACGCCAGCGGGTGACGGCACCAGCGGCCATCGGCCCGCGCCAGCAACCCGCAACGCTCGGCGACCTGATCCAGCAGCACGCGCTCGCTCTGATAGCAGCCGAACTTGCCGCCCGCCGTGGCGTGCTCCACCGTCCACGGGTACTTGAGCAGCGTGCCCAGCGTCGCTGCCGTCAGGCGCATGCCGCCATGGAACTGGTTGTATTCGATCTGGGTAACGATGCGAAAGCCCTGGGCATTGCCTTCGTAGGTGAGCAGGTCCTCGCGCTCGGCATCGCTCAGCCCGGCCAGCCGACCGTGATCACTGGCGGCCTCGGCGGCGAACCAGTCGCGGATGGCGTACTCCCCGGCGTGGCCGAAGGGCGGGTTGCCGATGTCATGCCCCAGGCAGCCGGTCTGGACGATGACGCCGAGATCCGACGGCGTGATCCAGTCGGGCAACTGCTCCTTGAGCTTCTCGCCGACCATCATGCCCAGCGAGCGACCGACACAGCCGACTTCCAGCGAGTGGGTCAGACGCGTGTGGATGTGGTCGTTGTCGGTCAGCGGGTGGACCTGGGTCTTGCGCCCCAGGCGACGGAAGGAGCCCGCGAACACGATGCGGTCGTGGTCCTTGTGGAAGGGAGTCCGCCCCATCTCACGCGATACGGTGCCCGGTGCGTCATGCAGGCGACTCGGTTCCAGCAGTCGCTCCCAGCTCATCGATGACATCAGGCAACTCCTTGGCAGGCGCCGAGTACTGGCGCCGGCGAGCAGATAACAGGTGAATGACGCGCATAAAAAAAGAGAACAGGGATTGTGGCACCCTGTTCTCCTTGTCTCCAGCCCGCTCAGGCCATCCTCAGCTCGCCAAGGCTATCCCCAAACCCGCTCAGGCTGTCCTCAGTCCTCGGCCAGCGCCGGCAGCAGCACCTTGAGCTTGCGGGTCAGGGTGTTGCGGCCCCAGCCCAGCAGCTCGGCGGCTTCGCCCTTGCGGCCACCGGTATGCTTGAGAGCCGTCTCGATCAGGATGCGCTCGAAGTCGGGCACCGCCTCTTCCAGCAGATGGGTGTGGCCGGCGGCGAGTGCGCGGTCCGCCCACTCGCGGAAGGCACCACGCCAATCGCCGGAGGCTGCCTCGGTGCCGCTGGCATCGCGCAGCTCCGGCGGCAGGTCCTCGATCATCACTTCACGCCCCGAGGCCATCACCGTCAGCCAGCGACAGGTGTTCTCGAGCTGGCGCACGTTGCCCGGCCAGTCGAAGCGCGTCAGGTGCTTTTCCGCGGCCTCCGTCAGTACCTTGGGCTCGGTCGACAGCTCACGCGCGGCCTCGCCCAGGAAGTGGCTCATCAGGCGCGGAATGTCTTCGCGACGCTCCGACAGGCGCGGCAGATGCACGCGAATCACGTTGAGGCGGTGGAAGAGATCCTCACGGAAGCGCCCATCCTCGACCAGCTTTTCCAGATGCTGGTGCGTCGCGGCGATGATGCGCACGTCGACCTTGACCGGCGTGATGCCACCGACACGATAGAACTCGCCATCGGCCAGCACGCGCAGCAGGCGGGTCTGGGTCTCGGCGGGCATGTCACCGATCTCATCGAGGAACAGCGTGCCACCATCGGCCTGCTCGAAGCGCCCGCGGCGCAGCGCCGTGGCGCCGGTGAAGGCGCCCTTCTCGTGGCCGAACAGCTCCGATTCCATCAGGTCCTTGGGAATCGCCGCCATGTTGAGCGCGATGAACGGCTTGGCGGCGCGCGGCGAGTGCTGATGCAGCGCCTGGGCCACGCGCTCCTTGCCGGTGCCGGACTCGCCGTTGATCAAGACGGTGATATGCGACTGTGACAGGCGGCCGATGGCGCGAAAGACTTCCTGCATCGCCGGCGCTTCGCCGATGATTTCCTTGGTCAGCCCTTCCGGCACGGCGGCGGGCGCCTTGGACTCACGGGCATGCGCCACGGCGCGCCGTACCAGCGCCAGCGCTTCATCGACATCGAACGGCTTGGGCAGGTATTCGAAGGCGCCGCCCTGATAGGAGGCCACGGCGCTGTCGAGGTCGGAATGCGCCGTCATCACGATGACGGGCAGGTCCGGGTATTTCTCGCGCACGCGCGCCATCAGGTCGAGACCATCGGTTCCGGGCATGCGGATATCGGTGATCAGGACATCCGGGCACTGACGCATGATGCTGGCTTCGGCCTGATCGGCACGCTCGAAGGTTTCCACCTCGAGGTCGGGTTGTGCCAGAGCGCGCTCCAGCACCCAGCGAATGGCACGGTCGTCATCGACGATACAGACGCGGGCAGTCTCGCTCATGTGTGATCTCCAGAAGTGCCGGCTAGCGGAATGAGTAAACGGAATTCGGTATGGCCGGGGCGCGAGTCACACTCGATCAGCCCCTGATGCTGGTGCAGGATGCCCTGGGCGATCGACAGCCCGAGCCCTGAGCCTTCGGCGCGCCCCGAGACCATCGGGTAGAACAGCGTCTCGCGCAGGCTCTCCGGAATGCCGGGGCCGTTGTCGATGATCGCCAGCTCGCAGACCAGCCGGTGGCGCTCATGGCCCAGCGTGAACTGCCGGCGAGCGCGGGTCCGCAACGTGATCTCATAAGGGGCGGCGTCAGGCTGCAGTGAATCGGGCTGTGGCTGCTCATTGAGGGCCTGGGTGGCATTGCGCGCGATGTTGAGCACCGCCTGGATCAGCTGGCCTTCATCGCCGATCACCTCCGGCAGGCTCGGGTCGTAGTCGGCGCTCAAGGTGATGGCGCTGCCTTCCGCCTGCAGCAAGGCTCGCACCCGCTCGGTCACCGCATGCACATTGACCGGCGCCTGCAGCGGCGGCCGGTTCGGCCCGAGCATGCGATCGACCAGATCACGCAGGCGGTCCACCTCCTCGATGATGATGCGCGTGAACTCCACCATCTGCGGTTCGGGCAGGTCACGTTCGAGCAGCTGGGCGGCGCCACGAATACCGCCGAGCGGATTCTTGACCTCATGCGCGAGACCACGCGTCAGCACCTTGACCGCCTCCTGGCGGGCGATCAGCGCTTCTTCGCGCGAGATCTGCATCAGGCGGTCACGCGGTTCTATCTCGACCAGCAGTTCATTGGCGCTGATGGGCGTCGCGGTGAAATCCACCGTCAGCGCTTCATTGGCCGCGTTGATGATCTCGGCCTCACGCTGGGTGTAGGGGTGCTGTTCCTCCAGCGCCTTGCGCAGCACATTGATCAGGGTGTCATCCAGCCCGGTCATGTTGTCGGGCGTACTGCCCTTCACGCGCACCAGACTCACCGCCAGCAGCGTCTCCGCGGCGGGATTCATCCAGACCATCTGCAGCTGTGAGTCCAGCACCACCACGGCAGTGTTCAGGTGTTCGAGCAGTCGTTGATGCATGGGTTTGTTCGCCATCTGCAGTACGTCTCCCTGTTCTGCAATAACCGCGCCAGTCTGGTGCAGGCACCGAGAACACGGCGTCCGATGCTGTGCAACCATTTCTGGCCCCTCATATTGGCACCAAAATGGTGCAGACGAAAAATCGCGCTCGAACTCGCGTTGCCTCGCTTCACCGCCAGGCGGCCCGACATCGACTGTCCCAGACACGAAAAAGCCGCCCGAAGGCGGCCTGTCAGCGAAGGAGAAACGCGCGAAGAAAAAGGCCGCCCAGACGCTGCTAGCCACCGCCAGCATTGGCAGGGTTGTTGGGGTTGCGAGGCAGATTGACGCTGGCGCGCTGCACATAGACCACCTTCGGCTCGCTGGTCTGGCGCACGCGGCCGGTGGAATCCAGCAACTCCGCCTGGATGACATGCTTGCCACGCTCCAGCGCCGGCACCATGAAGACGGTGCTGTGCATGGCGGATTGAGACGGCGCACCGTCCACGGTCACGCGCACCTTGTCTTCCGGGCGCAGCTTGGGCTCGATCCCCAGGCGCACCGCCAGATTGCCCGCCTGCCCGGTCTGCAGCGTCTCCTCGTTGGACGGGCTCTGGATGGTGAAGGTGGTATAGCCACGGAAGGCCACATCCACCGCAGGCGCCCGGGTGCGGGTGCTCTCGCTGGATGAGGAAGAACTCACGTGCGACGGCGTGCTGCGCCGCGGCGGCAGGGATTCCGTCGACGGCACCACGCTGAGCGGCGTCAGCTGCACCTTGCTGCCGCCCGCAGGCTGATCACTGAAGACCACGTTGCCGTTGGCATCGACGTGACGATAGACCTGGGCCGCCTGAAGATCGAACGACAGGCTCGACAGCATCAGCGTCGCTGCCAGCAGCAGGCACTGCAGTGGCTCGGGGCGCGCTGCAGGCAGTGCACGCGAGTCAGTCGCGGGGTTCGCGACGCGCAGGGAGGATACGAAGGGCCACATCCGAAGATTCCTGAAGAGAGTCATGGGAGGCCAGAAGCCGCAGGCAGCTCCAGCGGGTTGGGTCTATCGACAGGCGATCCTGCTGCCTGATGACAAGGCTAACAAGTTACAAAGCTTACCGCGTTGATGCCAGCATTTGGGGCCTTCGACAAGACGCCTGTGTGCATTGACTGTCACGCAAGGCTACCACCGCGCCCTGCATATCTGTCAGCAGCATGGCCGTTCTCAGGGAAAAGGATCAGGGGCAGAGCAAAGGATCAGAGCAAAGAGATAGAACGAAACAGGGCCATGATGAAAAACAGGGCCACAACGAAAAACAGGGCCACACCTGTCGGTATGGCCCTGCTGTCGTCATCGTCCGGGGCTTGCCTTCACCGGGAAGGCACTCCGTCAGATGGCGTGGCTAGCGAATGGCTGCCTCAACCTCTGCAGCGCTTGGACGCTGCTGTACTTAGGCGTTGCAGTACTTAGACGCTGTAGTACATGTCGAATTCGAGCGGGTGAGTCGCCATGCGCAGGCGCTGGATGTCTTCGCCCTTCAGCTCGAGGTAGGCATCGATCATGTCGTCGGTGAAGACGCCGCCCTGGGTCAGGAACTCACGATCGCCGTCCAGCGCGGTCAGGGCCTGTTCGAGGCTCTCGGCCACGGTCGGGATGGACTTGGCTTCTTCGGCCGGCAGGTCGTAGAGGTTCTTGTCCATCGCGTCGCCCGGGTGGATCTTGTTCTTGATACCGTCGATACCGGCCATCAGCATCGCGGAGAACGCCAGGTACGGGTTGGCCGTCGGATCCGGGAAACGCGCCTCGACACGCTTGCCTTTCGGGCTGGCGGTGTACGGGATACGGATGGAAGCGGAACGGTTGCGGGCAGAGTAGGCCAGCATGACCGGCGCTTCGAAGCCCGGCACCAGACGCTTGTAGGAGTTGGTGGACGCATTGGTGAAGGCGTTCAGGGCACGAGCGTGCTTGATGATGCCGCCAATGTAGTAGAGGGCCATTTCGGACAGACCCGCGTACTCGTCACCGGCGAACTGGTTGTCGCCATCCTTCCAGAAGGACTGGTGAACGTGCATGCCGGAACCGTTGTCACCGACCAGCGGCTTGGGCATGAAGGTCGCGGACTTGCCGTAGGCGTGAGCCACGTTGTGGATCACGTACTTGAGTTCCTGAACCTCATCGGCCTTCTTGACCAGGGTGTTGAACTTGACGCCGATCTCGTTCTGGCCGGCGTTCGCCACTTCGTGGTGGTGAACTTCGACTTCCTGACCGATGGCTTCCAGGGTGTTGCACATGGCAGCACGGATATCGTGGAAGCTGTCGATCGGCGGGACCGGGAAGTAGCCGCCCTTCAGACGCGGACGGTGACCCAGGTTGCCGCCTTCCGGCGTGGAATCGGTCGCCCAGGCACCTTCTTCGGAAGAGATCTTGAACATGGAACCGTTCATCTCGTTCTTCCAGTGCACTTCGTCGAAGATGAAGAATTCCGGCTCCGGACCGAAGAAGGCGGTGTCGCCCAGACCGGTGGACTTCAGGAATTCCTCGGCGCGCTTGGCGACGGAACGCGGGTCACGCTCATAGCCCTGCATGGTGGCCGGCTCGATGACGTCACAGCGCAGCACCAGGGTGGTGTCTTCGGTGAACGGGTCGAGGAAGGCAGTGCCGTCGTCCGGCATCAGGATCATGTCGGATTCGTTGATGCCCTTCCAACCTTCGATGGAGGAACCATCGAACATCTGGCCGTTCTCGAAGAATTCCTCATCCACTGTACGCGCCGGGATGGAGACGTGCTGCTCCTTGCCCTTGGTGTCGGTGAAGCGCAGATCAACCCACTTGACTTCGTGTTCTTCAATCAGGGCAAGTGTCTTCTCAGCCATGGTAATTCTCCGATGGAGCCGGCGGCTCTGGTTACAGTTGGTGTCAGCGTTGTCTGGGGTTATTGCTCTATTTTGTAAGCCTTTTCTCTCATGGTCGGCGTCGTTATGCCAGCCATCAGACAGGATGCTTTAACAATGCAGCGAGCGTGCCAGAATGGCGCACGCCGCAGCGCTCATTTCAGTAAGCTCATGAATATGCTGAAAAAAAACATCACCATCTTCATGCATGCAGCACGAAAACCCGACCAAAGATGGGCCGACAAGGTGCAAAAATTCTTGCCGCGCAGTGCAGATTCATCATTTGAGTGCACCAAAAAACGCCATTGCTCCACATTGGTGCAAAACGCTGAATCCCGGGGATTTCTCCGCTCACACCCGATGATCACGTCAGCATCACATTGCGGTCATTTCTTTCTTTCATCCTCATGTTTGCCTCGACTCGCAAGTTTTTTTCATCCGCGACAAGGGCGCAGAAAAGACTTGAGAGACAACCATTTGGGCACTTCAGGCCAATTGAAGGCACTCGCTGACTCGCCTCGTGAATGTACGATGCTGGCAGGAGGCATGCCATGCCCCCTATAATGCGCCCCAAATCACAAGCGCCCGGTACGCGAGCGCCCATTTTCCGCACAGGTTCCCGTCGTGATCGAGAAACTTCGCAACATAGCCATCATCGCCCACGTTGACCACGGTAAAACTACCCTGGTCGACAAGCTCCTGAGTCAGTCTGGCACCCTGGACCGCAAGGCCGAGGGTCAGGAACGCATCATGGATTCCAACGACCAGGAAAAAGAGCGCGGCATCACCATTCTCGCGAAGAACACCGCGATCCAGTGGAACGACTACCACATCAACATCGTGGATACCCCTGGGCACGCTGACTTCGGTGGCGAAGTCGAGCGCGTGATGTCCATGGTCGATTCCGTGCTGCTGCTGGTCGATGCCGTCGATGGCCCGATGCCGCAGACTCGCTTCGTTACCCAGAAGGCATTCGCCCAGGGCCTGAAGCCGATCGTCGTCGTCAACAAGATCGACCGTCCGGGCTCTCGTCCTGACTGGGTCGTTGACCAGATCTTCGATCTGTTCGACAACCTGGGCGCGACTGACGAGCAGCTCGACTTCCCGATCATCTACTGCTCTGCCCTCAACGGCATTGCCGGTATGGATCCGGAAGACCTGAAAGACACCATGGACCCGATGTTCCAGTCCATCGTCGACATCGTCGAGCCGCCGAAGGTCGAGCTGGACGGTCCGTTCCAGATGCAGATCTCCGCACTGGACTACAACAGCTACGTCGGCGTCATCGGTCTGGGTCGCATCAAGCGCGGCGCCGTCAGCCCGGGTCAGCAGGTTTCCATCATCACCAAGGAAGGCGCTGTCCGTAAGGGCAAGATCGGCCAGGTCATGACTCACATGGGTCTGGACCGCGTGCAGACCGACAAGGCGACTGCCGGCGACATCGTCTGCATCACCGGTATCGAGAACCTCGCGATCTCCGACACCATCTGTGACACCGCCACTGTCGAGGCGCTGCCGCCGCTGACCGTCGATGAGCCGACCGTCTCCATGACCTTCCAGGTCAATGACTCTCCGTTCGCCGGTCAGGACGGCAAGTTCGTCACCAGCCGCAACATCCGTGAGCGTCTGGAACAGGAACTGATCCACAACGTCGCGTTGCGCGTCGAGCCAGGCGAGACTCCGGAGAAATTCGTCGTCTCCGGTCGTGGTGAGCTTCACCTCTCCGTTCTGATCGAATCCATGCGTCGTGAAGGCTTCGAGCTGGCCGTGGGCCGTCCGGAAGTGATCATCAAGGTCATCGACGGTCAGAAGCAGGAACCGTACGAAGAAGTCATCATCGACTGTGAAGAGCAGCACCAGGGCTCCATCATGGAAGAACTGGGCTACCGCAAGGGCGAGCTGACCAACATGAACCCGGATGGCAAGGGTCGTGTGCGTCTGGACTTCATCATCCCGTCTCGCGGTCTGATCGGCTTCCGTGGCCAGTTCCTGACCATGACGTCCGGTACCGGCATCCTGACCAGCCGCTTCGATCACTACGGTGATCTGAAGGAAGGCGCAGGCGTCGAGCGTCGCAACGGCGTCATGATCTCCATGGTGCCGGGCAAGGCACTGTCCTACGCCCTGTACACCCTGCAGGAACGTGGCAAGCTGATCATCGGTCACGGTACCGAAGTCTATGAAGGCATGCTGGTCGGTATCCACAACCGTGCCAATGACCTGGTCGTGAACCCGACCAAGGCCAAGAAGCTCGATAACATGCGTTCTACCGGCAACGATGAAAACATCGTGCTGACGCCGCCGATTCGTTTCACCCTGGAACAGGCGATCGAGTTCCTGGATGCCGATGAGCTGGTGGAAGTCACTCCGCTGCACATCCGTATCCGCAAGAAGCACCTTAAAGAGAACGAGCGCAAGCGCGCCAGCAAGTAAGCTGGCCCAGCCTGCCCCCTGCCTGATGGCAGGGGGCATCGTGCTCAAACGCAAAAGACCCGCCAACTCGGCGGGTCTTTTGCGTTTGAGCACTTTTCGCTGTTGCCGCAAAGGACAGCATGACCATCTCTCTAGTACTTATGAATGTCATTGCAGGAAGTGCGTCGCTATTAGGGCTCGCAGAATAAGGGAACTTTGCGCGATACCTTGGCCTGAGGCATCTCTAACACTTAAATGAGGGTTATATGAGGCATATTCGTGTTGCGCATATAGCGTCTTCATTCAGAGCATGCCACACGCGGCCACGCCCCTGCGCAACGTAATGTCTTGATCTGTTGATAGCGCGCAATCACACGTCACCGAGCGAGGATAAATCGTCGAATTCTAATGATGCGTCGCGTTTGAACGACGCAAGAACGAGACGTCGATGCGCAGTCACTAGGGTCAACGCAACGGAGCAGGTATCTTCTGCCGGAGCTTTCTTTATGCATATCCTGCAGTTAACGAAGACTTGTTCGCCACACGCCACCCGGAGCAGGGTCCTCTTACCGATCCTCGTGAGCACTCGCCATGTGTCGCCATTGCCAAGCCCGGTGTGTGCAATGCGTCACGAATACGCTCCAGAAGACCCGTATGAAAGGATTCAGCAATGAGCATCAAGCAACGCCTCGAAGTCCTGCCATGGGACACGCTGGCGCGTTACCGCCTGATCGAGATCATCGCCTTGTGGGAGGGGCGAGTCACTTCGCGTCATCTGGGCAACGCCTTCGGTATCGCCAGACAGCAAGCCTCGCGCGTCATGAAGACCTACCGCGAGACGGTCGCCGAGAACAATCTCGAATATGACCCCGTCATCAAGGGCTACCGTCCGTCGGCGAATTTCTGCCCCATGCTGACGCGGGGTGAGGTCGATGAATACCTGCAATTGCTGGGCAATCACGACAATCTGAATCCGCATTTCACCGGGTTGGGGCTAGGCCAGGCAAACACCGAGGCCCTGCGCCTGCCGTCACGCAGCGCCAGTCCGCCGGTGGTCAGGGCCTTGATCGAAGCCGCCAGTCAGGGCGCACGCCTCGAGGTGACCTATGCCTCTCTCAACTCACCCCAGGGGGAGGAGCGCATCCTGTGTCCGCATACGCTGGTCTACGCCGCTGGCCGCTGGCATGTGCGCGCCTTCTGCGAGAAGAACCGGGCTTTTCGTGACTTCGTGCTGTCTCGATTCCGCGCGGTGCCGGAGCTGTTCGGTGAAGCCCTCGAGGGCAGCCAGCGCGAGTGTGATGAAGGCTGGGAGACGCGCGTCACCTTGAAGCTGGGCGCCGACCCGCGCCTGAAACCCGCCGAGCGCGGCCTGATAGAACAGGACCACGGCATGGTGGATGGCGAGCTGCACCTGCCGACACGCGGCGCTCTGGTGCAGTACGTCCTGCGCGAGCTAGGCATCAATCCGGACCATCTGGAAGAGTCTCCGCGCGCCCAGCAGCTGGTCGTGCTCAATCGCGACGAGATCACTGACTGGCTGTTCGTCAGCTCCAGCGCCTGACGCGGGAGTGAGCGGGTCTGCCCTCGCGCTGACCTCAGTTGCCTGAATGGGCTATCCATCGCCGAGCGAAGTTTATATGATGACTTCTGCACACAGTCCTTCGCCCTTCCCGGCGGAGGGCTGTTTTTTTGGTGTCCAGCAAGGCCTTGCTCGCAAGGGGCTGACACCACGACTGACAGGAGGTCTCATGGCCACACTTCCCTCGATCATCATCAATCGTCTGGACGCCGAACGCCTCGAGCGCCTGATTGATCACGTTTCCGCCGCCGACCGTCAGGTGGCAGAACAGCTTGAGGACGAGCTGGAGCGCGGCGAGGTCGTCGAGCCTCACGAGGTGCCCGCCGATATCGTCAGCATGAACAGCCGCGTGGAGTTCACGGACCTGACCCGCCAGCAGACTCTGGTGCGCACGCTGGTCTATCCGCATGCGCTGCCCGGCCAGCAGGATGGCCTGTCGGTGCTGGCGCCACTGGGGGCTGCCCTGCTCGGCCTCAAGGTCGGCAGCCTCATCGAGTGGCAGCTGCCGGATGGCAGCCTGCATGAGGTGCGTATCGAGGCGCTGCATTACCAGCCGGAAAGTGCCGGCGACCTGCACCGCTGACAGCGCCTAGCGCATCAGCAGGCGGCGGATAAGACCATGGATGGCGCGCGCAGTCGGCCCATCGGCATAGGGCGGATACATCAGTCGCGCGCCATTCATGCGCCCCTTGGCGAAGATTCCCTTGGCCTTGCTGAGCGTCTGGAAGCCTTCCTTGCCATGGTAATGGCCCATCCCGGATGGCCCGATACCGCCGAACGGCATGTCATCCTGCGCCACATGCAGCAGGGTGTCGTTCAGACACATTCCGCCCGCATGCGTGCCTTCGGTGACCCGCTGCTGTTGGTGCTTGTCGTGGCCGAAGTAATACAGCGCCAGCGGCCGGGGCCGAGCGTTCACATAGGCCATCGCGACGGACAGCGTGTCCGCCGGTGCCTCCAGCAACTTGCCCTTCACACTCGTCTCGCCCTCCGCCTCATCCGCTGCCCCCGGGTCCGCCAGGCCGACGATCGGCAGCAGCGGGCCGAAGATTTCTTCCTGCATCACGCGCATCTCATCCGTCACATCGAGCAACGCCAGCGGCGGCATCAGACGCTTCTCGACCAGCTCGGGGTCATTCCAGTCGGGGCTATCGACCAGAGGCCTGAGTGTCGCGCCCTTCGCCAGGGCATCCTCGAGCACCTCTCGCAAGCGCTGGTACTGACGCTGATTGATGATGCGCGAATAGTCCTGCGTCTCGCAGAAGCGAGGATAGAAGCGCTGGAAGGCCTCGCCCAGCGCCGTGACCAGCAGCGGGACCTGGTCCTCACTGCACAGCACGTAGTCCGGCGCGACGCAGGTCTGGCCGGCGTTCATGCCCTTGCCGAAGGCCAGCCGCCCCGCCGCTTCACGACACTGCGCCTCATCCGCCATCAGCTCACGCGACATGATCACCGGCGACTTGCCGCCCAGCTCCAGCGTCACGGGGGTCAGGTTGTCCGCCGCGGCGCGCATCACATGCTTGCCGACCGCCGTGCTGCCGGTGAACAGCAGATGGTCGAAGGGCAAGGCCGAGAAGGCCGCCGCCACATCGGCCTCACCGATCACCACGGCCACCTGCACCTCATCGAAGGCATCGAGCAGCATCACGCGCAGCGCCTCGGCGGTCTCGGGGGTGAACTCGCTCATCTTGATCATCACCCGATTGCCGGCACTCAGGGCGCTGATCAAGGGGCCGATCGCCAGATAGAGGGGATAGTTCCAGGGCACGATGATGCCGACCACGCCCAGCGGCTGATAGACGACACGCGCAGAGGCCGGCTGGAAGGCAGCGCTGACATGACGCTTGGAGGGCTTCATCCAGCCCTTCAGGTGACGGCGTGCATGACGAATGCCTTCGTAGCTCGGCACCAGTTCGGCCAGACGCGTCTCATGGGCGCTGCGGTGGCCGAAATCGGCGCTGATCGCCGCGATCAAGGCCTCCTCGTGTGACTTGAGCGCATCACGCAGCGAGGTCAGCCAGGCCTGGCGCTCGTCGGCACTGGGCATCGGCGACAGGCCGTAGGCGGCGCGCTGGTCTTCCAGCAGCGCCTGCATGCGCGTGATTTCCCGAGTGGCAGTCTCGCTGCTCTCATTAGACGAGGTAGCAGATTCAGCTGAGGTAGCAGACTCAGGCGAAGCAGGATCAACAGGGGCGGCAGTCGTCATGAGAACATCCAGTGAGGGCCGGCGAGGCCGGCAGCGAAGGCAGACAGCCACGAGTATGGCGTACCAGGCGACAGCGACCGGCGCACGGAGAAGCGCCGGCGTGGCTCATCCCGTTTTAGAACACTCGTTTGATGACGTCAAAGAAAGTCGCCTGCGCCGCTGCCGCACGCCGCAATGCAAAAAGCCCCCGCACCGTGAGGTACGAGGGCTTTTCGGGTGTCGACCGGCAATGGCGCCGGTGACGGGAATTCGTTGGCGCGCCCAGCAGGATTTGAACCTGCGACCCCTGCCTTCGGAGGGCAGTACTCTATCCAGCTGAGCTATGGGCGCGCATGCCAAGGTTGCAGTGAACCGAGGCGCGCTTATGGTAACGTCTTGATTCTACGATGTCGAGATATCCCGCCAGCCACGCGGTTGCTGCGCCTCCGGCGAGCGCTATACTGGCTCGATACACAGCCCCAAAAGGTGTACGCCATGCAAGCTCGCCGGCCAGCTGCTTTTCCCCTCAAGCGCTCTTTCCTGTCACTCTCATTGAGCGCGATGCTGTTCAGCGTGCTTGTCAGCGCGTCCACACAGGCCGCAGACAACTCCCGCGAGGCGATTGCCGAGCGACTCAAGCCGGTGGGCGAGCTATGCGTGAAGGGCGATGCCTGCGCCGGTGATGGCTCGGCAGCGAGCTCGCCGCCGGCGGACAGCGGCGCTGTCGGGCAAGCCAGTGCCGCCAGCGCGATAGACGGCGAGAAGGTCTACGGTGGCATCTGCATGGCCTGTCACACCACTGGCGCCGCCGGTGCCCCGCGCCTGGGCGAGGCCGGCGACTGGGAAGGCCGTCTCTCCAAGGGCGACGAGACGCTCTACACCCACGCCATCGAAGGCTTCAATGCCATGCCGGCCAAGGGCGGCAACCCGGCGCTTTCCGATGAGGAAGTGAAGGCCGCGGTGGATTACCTGCTCGATTCCGTGCGCTGAGTCTCAGCGCACAGTACCCGACAATAAACATCAGCCCAGCAGCGAACGCAGGCCCGCGATGGCATCCCGCCCGCGGGCCACTTTTTTCTCCTGATCCTGCGGCTTGTCGGCCCGCCCTTCCCACTCGAGGTCTTCAGGCGGCAGCTCATCCAGGAAGCGGCTCGGCACGCAGTCCATCATCTCGCCGTAGGTCTTGCGCTGGCGCGCCAGCGTCAGCACCAACGTACGGCGGGCACGAGTGATACCCACGTAGGCGAGGCGGCGCTCCTCCTCCACTGTCTCCATCTCGATGGAGTTGCGGTGCGGCAGCAGGTCTTCCTCCAGCCCCAGCACGTAGACATGCGGAAACTCCAGGCCCTTGGAGGCATGCAGCGTCAACAGCTGCACGCGGTCGGAGTCATCTTCCTCGGCCTGCTGCTCGAGAATGTCGCGCAGTACCAGACGTGAGATGGCCGCCGCGACATCGCCGGTCTCGGTATCGCCGATCATCGCCTCGCTGCCCTCCAGCTCCTCCACCTCTTCCTGTGGATTGCCGCTGATCGACTTCTCGAGCTGATCGACCAGAATCCAGACGTTGGCCATGCGCCGCTCGGCGATCTTGGGCGCACTGGCGTTCTGATACAGCCAGCCTTCGTAATCCACCTCGCGGAACAGCTCGCGGATCGCGCTGATCGACTGGCCGGCATCCATCTCGCGGCGCACACGGTCCAGCGTGTGGGTGAAGCGGCCGAGGCGGTCCAGCGCACGCTCGCTCAGCTGCTCGCGCAGGCCCATCTCGCTGCAGGCGGCGTAGAGCGACACGCCACGCCCGGTGGCGTAGTTGGCCAGCTTCTCCAGCGTGCCCGGCCCGACTTCCCGCCGCGGCACATTGACGATACGCAGGAAGGCGTTGTCGTCCGCCGGATTGATCAGCAGACGCAGGTAGGCCATCGCGTCCTTGATCTCGTTGCGCCCGAAGAAGGAGGTGCCGCCGGAGAGCTTGTAGGGAATCTGGTAGTGCTGCAGCTTCAGCTCCAGCAGGCGCGCCTGGAAGTTGCCACGATAGAGCACCGCGAAGTCACGCCATTCGGCGCCTTCCTTGATGCGCCGCGTGAGGATCTCGCCCGCCACACGCTCGGCCTCGGCCTCTTCGTTGCGATTCATGATGATACGGATCGGGTCGCCATCGCCCATCTGCGACCACAGCGTCTTGTCGTAGACGTGGGGATTGTTGGCGATCAGGGTGTTCGCCGCGCGCAGGATGATGCCGGTGGAGCGATAGTTCTGCTCCAGCTTGATCAGGTTCAGGCGCGGGAAGTCCTCACCGAGGGTGACGAGGTTCTCCGGGCGCGCGCCGCGCCAGGCGTAGATCGACTGGTCATCGTCGCCCACCACCGTGAAGGTCTGGCGCTCCTGCATCAGCATCTTCACCAGCAGGTACTGGCTGATGTTGGTGTCCTGATACTCATCGACCAGCATGTAGTGGATGCGCCGCTGCCAGCGCGCCAGCACCTCGGGGTGATCACGGAACAGCACCACCGGCAGCAGGATCAGGTCATCGAAGTCGACCGCGTTGTAGGCCTTGAGGTGCCGGTTGTAGGCCTCGTAGATCACCGCGGCGTACTGGGCGTCTTCGTCCTCGGCATGCGACAGCGCCGCCCCGGGCAGGATCAGGTCATTCTTCCAGGTGGAGATCTGACTCTGCACCGCGTTGATCTGCTCGGCGTCGGTGTCGGCTTCCTTGTGCATCAGCTCCTTGATCAACACCTTGGCGTCATCGGTGTCGAAGAGTGAGAAGCCCGGCTTGTAGCCCAGTGTCTTCAGCTCACCGCGGATGATGGTCAGGCCGAGGGTGTGGAAGGTCGAGACGATCAGCCCGTGGCCCTCGCGACCCTTGAGCATCTTGCCGACACGCTCCTTCATCTCGCGCGCCGCCTTGTTGGTGAAGGTCACGGCGGCGATGTTGCGTGCCTTCATGCCGCATTCCTGCACCAGATAGGCGATCTTGGTCGTGATCACGCTGGTCTTGCCTGATCCGGCACCGGCCAGCACCAGACAGGGGCCATCGATGGCGCGCACGGCTTCCTGCTGGCGGGGGTTGAGCTTGGCGAGGCGATCACGGATCTCGGTCATCACGGTGTCCTGCTGGGCGAAGAAAGGGAGCGGAAATGCATCTCACGCGGGCGATGGTCGGTCAATCGAGGGCTGGCCGATCAGTCGAGGGCTGGCCGATCAATCGTGAATTGCGGCGCCGGCGAAATCGAGCTGACGCCAGCTTTCATAGACGACCACGGCGACGGCATTCGACAGGTTCATGCTGCGGCTGTCGGCCAGCATCGGCAGGCGCAACACCTGCTCGCGGGGCAGGCTGTCGAGCATCGCCTGTGGCAGGCCGCGGGTCTCGGGGCCGAACACCAGCGCATCACCGGCCTGGAAGCTGGCCTCATGCGGCGCGGTGCGACCACGCGTCGAGAGCGCGAAGACCCGCGAAGGTTTCACGCTCGCCACGAAGTCATCGAGGCTGGCATGGCGCTGCACACGTGCCCACTCATGATAATCGAGACCGGCGCGGCGCAGGCGCTTGTCATCCAGCTCGAACCCCAACGGCTCGATCAGATGCAGGCGGTAACCGGTGTTGGCACACAGCCGGATGATGTTGCCGGTATTGGGCGGAATCTCGGGCTGATAGAGCACGATATCGAGCATGAGCAGACTCGCGGCAGAAGGCGAAAACAGGGGGCTGGCCGGCGATGCTCACCTGGCCATGACAACGCAAAGCGGGCCCCGAAGGGCCCGCCATCTTACCGCAATGCGTGACTCACGCGGAGCACGCGTTGCCGGGAACCACCCTCAGAACTGCAGACGCATGCCGACCAGCGGGCCGGAATCCAGCGTGCGTTCGTCACGGTTCTCGAAGTCGGCCTTCACCTTGCGGTAGCCGACATAGCCTTCGACGTTGTCGATGACCTGATAACGTGCGCGCAGGCCGTATTCGTAGCTGTGCTCGAGGTCGTTGCTGGTCGCCACGTCCGGGGTCACGTAGCCGTAGCCACCCAGCGAGACGCGCGGTGCGCCCGGCAGGTAGTAGTAGCCGTAGCCGCCGAGGCCCAGACCGCCGCCGTCACCGTGGTCGGTGTCGTACTGGCTCCAGCGTGCGCCGAGGCCCACGTCGTATTCGCTGGTGCGCTCGGTGCCCAGCAGCTGGACGTGACCGGCCGTGACATCGTCGTGGTCATCGCTGGACAGGATACCGCCGCCGAGCTGAACGCCATTGCCGATCTCGCCATTGATTTCGCCCTGAACGGCTTCAGTATTCAGGTTGAGGTCAGCGTTGCCGGCCATGGCCGGGGCGGACAGACTGGCAGCGAGGATGGCTGCCGAAAGGCCGAGAATGTTACAGTGAGCTGTCATGTATGCACCTCTGTACGTGACTGGGAAGGTAATGCTGCGCGGGTCATGAACGCTCTCAGGCGCCCTGGAGACCGTATTGCGCACGGTAGTCGCGAATCGCGACCGCATGCCCAGACAGTTCCTGCTGTGCGTATTGTTCCAGATATTCGAGCACCTGGTCGAGCGTCACGATACTGACCACGGGCATGGAGAAACGTGCCTCCACTTCCTGAATGGCGCTGTTCGCCTTCAGGCCTCCCTGACCATCGGGAGCGCGCTCCTGACGGTCCAGTGCGATCACGACGCCCGCCGCCTTGGCACTCTCGGCGTGGATGATCTCCATCACTTCGCCGATGGCGGTGCCGGCGGTGATGACATCGTCGATGATCATCACGCGGCCTTCGAGGGGCGCGCCGACCAACGAGCCCCCTTCACCGTGGGTCTTGGCTTCCTTGCGATTGAAGGTGAACGGCATGTCACGATCATGATGATCAGCCAGCGCCACGGCCGTCACGGCACCCAGCGGGATACCCTTGTACGCCGGGCCGAACAGCACATCGGCCTCCAGGCCTGATTCGACGATGGCACGCGCATAGAAGCGTCCCAGACGTGCCAGGGCCTGTCCGGAGCGGAATAGACCAGCATTGAAGAAGTAGGGGCTCACCCGCCCGGACTTGAGCGTAAACTCGCCAAACCGCAGCACGTCCTGCTCGATGGCAAACTCAATGAACTCCCGCTGGTAGTCCTGCATCCGATATCACCTTTGAATTCGTTAGCCATTTACCAAATCGTCTAAAGCTCGGGTATCATACAGGCGCGACGAACCAGGGACCACGTATGAAAATCGCTACAGTTAACGTCAATGGTATTCGAGAAGCGGTCAGCCGCGGCTTCCTCGACTGGCTTGCCAGTCAGGACGCCGACGTCGTCTGCATCCAGAACCTCAAGGCCAAGAGCTTCGAGCTCGACGACAGCATCCTCTACCCGGAAGGGTATGAAGGCTACTTCCTGGACGCCGAAAAAGACGGCTTCTCAGGGGTTGGCCTCTATTGCCGCCAGATTCCCAAGGCCATCATGTATGGACTGGGCTTCGAGCAGTGCGATAACGAAGGCCGCTACCTGCAGGCCGATTACGACCGCTTCAGCATCTGCTCTTTCCTGATGCCTGACGGAAGTGATCCGGCTGCCAAGGGTGCCTTCATGGAGCAGTATCAGGAATACCTCAGCAAGCTGCGCCGCAAGCGTCGTGATTACATGATCTGCGGCACCTGGCATGTTGCCCACAAGACTGTCGACCTCGCCAACTGGTCCGACAACCAGATGACGCCGGGCTTCAAGCCGGAAGAACGCGCATGGATGGATCAGGTCTTCGGCCCGATCGGCTTCATCGACGCCTTCCGGGAAGTCAATCGCGATGCCGACCAGTACTCCTGGTGGCCAGCGCTGGACAGTGACCAGCCGCGCGCCCGTCAGGAAGGCTGGCGCCTCGACTATCAGGTCATCGACCCGAACCTGCGTCGTCATATCAAGGACGCCTGGATCGACACCGATGCCACCTTCAGCGAGTTCGCACCGGTCATCGTCGAGTACGACCTCGAGCTGTGATGCACGCTGTCACCCCTTGAGCGTTCGGCCTCGGGCCACCCTGCCAGTCGCATGATGTGCCTTCGGGCACTGACGAAAACGCCCCCATCGCGCAAGCGGTGGGGGCGTTTTCTGTCTGGCATCAAGCGCTCATGTCGCAGAACTCATGACATGACACTCACGACACAGCACTCATGACATGGCACTCATGGCACAGCGGCCGTGTCGCAGGGCTCAGGCGTCGGCCGGCATGCCGAGTGCGGCGCGCTGCGCGGCGAACAGCTGCTCACCGGTACGCTCGGCGAGATCCAGCAGGGCATTGAGCTCGGCGCGATCGAAGGCCGCGCCTTCGGCCGTGCCCTGCACCTCGATCAGCCCCTTGCCTTCGGCCATCACGACATTCATGTCGGTATCGGCCTTGCTGTCTTCCGGGTAGTCGAGATCGGTGACCGGCACACCCTTGTAGATGCCGACCGACACGGCGCTGACCAGACTCACCAGCGGGTCGGTCTTGATCTTGCGCTCACGCTGCAGGCCCTGCAGCGCATCCACCAGTGCCACACAGCCACCGGTGATCGCCGCGGTACGCGTGCCGCCATCGGCCTGCAGCACATCGCAATCGATGGTGATGGTGTATTCGCCCAGCTTCTTGAGATCTACCGCGGCGCGCAGCGCACGGCCGATCAGACGCTGGATCTCCACCGTGCGGCCACCCTGCTTGCCACGCGCCGCTTCACGATCATTACGGGTATGGGTCGCACGCGGCAGCATGCCGTACTCGGCGGTCAGCCAGCCCTTGCCGGAACCGCGCAGCCAGCGCGGCACGCCCGCCACGACAGAGGCGGTGCACAGCACACGGGTCTCCCCAAACTCCACCAGCACCGAACCCTCGGCGTGACGAGTGAACTCACGGGTCAGGCGGATCTCGCGCGGCTGCTCCGGGGTACGGCCACTGGGACGGGTCACGTTGGCTTCGCTCATGGGGATTCCTTGTTGCAGTATTCGGGAGGCCAGAGTCTACACGCCGCAGCCACGGGCGACGACCTTCGCGCCGCGCGGGCCAGACCTGCTCCTGATCACTGGGCGCTCAAGAGCGGCACGCGTACACTTCAGGCTATCAGCGCGGTCGCTCATGCGCCGCCCCTCCTCTGACAGCCAACCGACAAGGAGCACGTCATGGTCCACAGCATGACCGCCTTCAGCCGCCAGACCCATGAAGCCGACTACGGCACCCTGACGCTGGAGCTGCGCTCGGTGAACCAGCGCTATCTCGAACCGCACTTCCGCCTGCCCGACAGCCTGCGCGAACTCGAAAGCGCCTTCCGCGAAGGCCTGCGCAAGCGCCTCAACCGCGGCAAGGTCGAACTCTCGCTGCGCTTTGACGCCGAAGCCGGTGCCGACAGCCTCGCCGTCGATGCCAGACGCCTGGGCGAACTCAGCCGCGTGCTCGCCGAAGTCGGCCAGCACTGCCCGGACGCCCCGCAGCCCTCACGCCTCGCCCTGCTCGACTACCCCGGTGTGCTGGTGCGCGAAGGCGCCGATCAAGAGCGCATCAAGGCCGATGCCCTCAGCCTGTTCAAGCGCGCGCTGGACGAGCACATCGAAGGCCGCGCCCGCGAAGGCGAACGCCTCGCCGAGCTGATCAGCGCACGCCTCGATGGCGTCGACACCCACGTCGCCGAAGTCCGCCGCCTGATGCCCGACATCCTCGCCCGTCAGCGCGAGAATCTGCTCGCCCGCCTCGAAGAAGTCCGCGCCACCCTCGACCCGCAACGCCTGGAAGCCGAACTGACCCTGATGGCCCAGAAGGCCGACGTCGACGAAGAACTCGACCGCCTCGATACCCACGTCGGCGAAGTCCGTCGTCAGCTCACCCAGAAAGGCCCCATCGGCCGCCGCCTCGACTTCCTGATGCAGGAACTCAACCGCGAAGCCAACACCCTCTCCTCCAAGTCCGTCGTCGCCGACACCACCCGCTGCGCCGTCGAACTCAAGGTGCTGATCGAACAGATGCGCGAGCAGATTCAGAATATTGAGTGATATCCCGCCAAAGGAGTTAGCCGGATGAGCAGACCCGAACCATGGAGTGGTGAAGAAGTCACAGCGATTGTCGAAACCTACAAGAAGATGCTGGTTGCAGAACTTTGCGGCCAGCATTACGTGAAAACGGACCACAATCGTGAGCTTGCAGAGAAATTAAATAATCGCTCAAAGGCTTCTATCGAATTTAAGCACCAAAATATCAGTGCCGTGCTGCGCGATGCCGACTGCCCCTATATCAACGGCTACAAGCCGATGAGTAACTATCAGGGCATGCTGGTCGATGTTGTTGAGCGCCACCTACTGCGTACTGAGCTATTCGATCAGGCAGCACGCAATGCAGCAGACCGGCCGGTCATTGATGCACCGGCCCCAAAAGATACTTCCATCATTGTCACGCCACCGGAATCCAAGACGCCTCAGTCCAGCGTGCAGGAAGCCAAACAGCGTTACGCGACGCCCACGCCGGTTAAGCGCGACTACTTGGCGCGAGAAGCCCGCAACCATGCACTGGGGAGTGCCGGCGAACGCTTTGTGGTGGCCTTTGAGAAGATGCGCCTCAGAAAAGAAGGCCACACATCGCTGGCCGAGAAGGTCGAACATGTGGCGGAAACCCAGGGCGATGGCTTGGGCTATGACGTCCTGTCCTTTGATGCGGATGGACGAGAGCGTTGGATCGAGGTGAAGACGACGGCATTTGCCAAAGAGTGCGCTTTTTTCATCACGCCAAATGAACTCAAGTGTTCGCAAGCCAATCCTGAGCACTACCATCTTTTCCGTATCTTTAGCTTCTTAACCCAACCCAACATGTACTGCTTGAGGGGTGACCTCTACCCGCAATTGACGCTCAACCCGCAGAGCTATCGCGCGCACCTGCTGTGAATGTCTGAAGCCCGCCCCTCTGCAATTGAAACTCTGCCCGACAAGCGCCATCTTGTCTGCATCCCTCGACTGAGGGCTTTTCCGCTCAAGGAGTCAGGCATGTCTATCGAACAAGTGCTGTACCGCGCAGAAGCCACTACCACTGGGGGTCGTGAGGGCAAGTCGCGTTCTTCCGATGGGGCGCTGGATGTCACTCTGAGCACGCCGAAGGAGTTGGGCGGTGGTGGCGGTGAAGGTACCAACCCGGAGCAGCTGTTCGCGGCGGGTTATTCTGCGTGCTTCATCGGTGCCATGAAGCACGTGGCCAGCACTGACGGCGTGACGCTGCCGGAAGGCCTGGAGATCACCGGCAAGGTGGGCATCGGCCAGATTCCGGCCGGTTTCGGTATCGAGGTGGCGCTGGATATCAGCCTGCCGGGCATGGACAAGGCCGAGGCGGATGCGCTGGTCGAGAAGGCGCACCAGGTGTGCCCGTACTCCAACGCGACGCGTGGCAACATCGATGTGACGCTGAACGTCAGCGTCTGATGACTGATCGCCAGACACGAAAACGCCGCCCCTCGGGGTAATGCCAGTCAGTTAACACTGACTGGCATTTTTCTTGGCCGGATACTTCTGCGGCCGGCGCCTGACCGATCGAGGATAAGACCGTTCGCGTCGTTCCGGTAAAACGAACGACGGTGCCATGT